>NZ_JBNGOY010000025.1:0-80566 GCF_050589805.1 Carboxylicivirga fragile
CTAAATCCCCTGAAGGGGACTTAAGCCTCCACTTTAGGGGAGGTTTGGAGGGGTAAAACGAAAGTAAAATAACAAACTGTAAGTTTGCTTGTTCATAAAAATACTTTTTGGACACCCTTTTTGTTTTTTGTACCATATATTCCATGATAAATAATTCTAAGAAAAAACTTTAAAAAATCTTCATTTCATTATCAAAATTGGCAATAGAGTTGAATTTTATTAGTTTTGGACTCCTTCTATGATTGTTGGTTATAGTTTGACCAGACTAATACCTAAAATTGAAACGGGATTTAAAATATCTATAAAAATAGAGTATGAGCGCCATATACAGTATTATAACGGGATCAGGGAAATATATTCCAAAAAAAGTTGTTAGAAATGAGGATTTTCATTCCAATGTTTTTTATGAAAACAATGGTGAAAAAGTAAAGAAAGATAATCGGATAATAACTGATAAGTTTGAGGAGATAACCACTATAGCAGAGCGACGTCATGTGACTGAAGATCTTTTAACATCTGACATTGCTTTTTTTGCTGCCGAAGAGGCAATAAAGGCAGCTGGTATTAATAAAGAAGAGTTAGATTACATTATAGTCGCGCATAATTTTGGGGATGTTAATCATGGTAGTAGCCGTGTTGATATTTTACCTAGTTTAGCGGCAAGAGTAAAACATAAGCTCAAAATTGAAAATCCATTTGCTGTTGCATATGATTTACCTTTTGGTTGTCCAGGTTGGGTTCAGGCAGTTATTCAGGCTGACTATTATATTAAATCTGGTGATGCAAAAAAGATTTTGGTAATTGGTGCCGATGTGTTATCACGCATTTCTGATCCACATGATCGTGATAGTATGATATATGCCGATGGAGCCGGAGCTGTTATTATGGAAGCTAAAGAAAGTGAGACGCCTATTGGCGTCCTCGGCCATGTTTCAAGATCCGACACTTTAATTCATTCACAGATGTTGTACATGGGAAAATCGTACAATCAAGAAAATAAGGATGACCTTTATCTTAAAATGAATGGTCGCAAGTTATACCAGTATGCACTTGAGAATGTTCCTGCAGCTATTAAACTTTGTCTCGATAAAAAAGGAGTCGATATAAAAGACATCAAAAAGGTTCTTATTCATCAAGCCAATGGTAAAATGGATGATGCCATATTAAAACGTCTATATGCCTTATACAATATTGATGAGGCGCCAGAAGGAGTTATGCCAATGAGCATCTCTTGGTTGGGCAATTCGTCGGTAGCCACGGTACCTACCTTACTCGATTTAATACTAAAGGGTGAAATGGATGGACATGCTATAAATAATGGGGATACTATTGTGTTAACATCTGTGGGTGCCGGAATGAATATCAATGCGGTTATTTATAAGGCATAAGAACAACTATAGGAAAATATAACTACTAAGGAGGGCTTCCTTAAAATATAAAGCAGTTACATCGTTTTCGAAGTAACTGCTTTTTTATTTCATACACAATTTGCGACACCTTATTGTTGTAAGATTAACTCCTTTACTCCCAACAAAGCCTTTCCGCCAATGCTATCAACAACAGCAGGAGTTAGATAAATGGCATCTACATTATTTAGGTTCAAACCTTTACCTTTTGAGTATTCAGGAGTCCAGTCAGGACGTGTAAAATTAGAAAAACTTAATTGCTGTGTTACGTAGGTATCCGAAGCCGGAACCACGTACTGATAATGAGCATATGATTTATCGCCTTCGCCTCCAAAATCGGATTGCGACAACTTAATGACTAATGCTGTATCACATTTATAAGTGAGGGAAAGCCCCTTATGCTCGCTTAAATCATGACCCAAGTCACAGACAAGTTCGATAAAAACAATCTCATCCGCTTCTTTTTGTTTTAGATAGAACTCCACCTCATAAGCGCTGTCTTTAATCGTAATGGTATTTGGTAAATAATAAGAACCCAAGTTATCGGTAACAGGCTTCCAACCTTTGGCCGAGTATAAGAGGTTGGATTCTTCAGAATTATTGGACTTTTTAGTGCTACAAGCGGCAAAAAAAATAATAATTAGTGTACTTAAATAAACATGTTTCATCTCTACATTATAGTTTAAGGTATATAAATTGGCCATAAAACTACTTCTTTACTTTGGAATTTGAGTCACAATTAACAAGTCCTATGGGCAGCAACCAACGATATTTATTAAATTTGAAGAATAAATTTTATAAAACCACAGCAAAGTCCTAGTCAAAAGCCTTACAAATGACCCAACTAACATCTACCCTATTCACCTTCATTATTGCCTTATGCCTCTGTTCTTGTCAGTCTGACAATACTGAACCTATAGAGCCGGAAGATTTATCTTACCAATTAGCTAATCCGACAATCTGGTCGTTGGCCAGTACACCAGATCGTTTCACTGAGTCCACTTTAGTAAATGATCTTGGTTATGCATACAATCGTGCTAAACTTGCTTGGTATGTCATTAATCCGGAAGTGTTCTATCGAAATACTACCTTAATGCCAGATCATATTAAAAACGATGAAGACCAAAGAAATCATAGTTTGGTTCGAGAGATTTTTAAGCAAGAAATCTATCCTGACAGACAAGCAGCATATGGGAAAGCCGAAGCTATTAACAGTTTAAATCTAGCTTACTATCCAGTAGAAAGAGGCCCTTATAATTACGATACGGACAATATAAATACTGATGGTAGTCTTAAAAACCCGCAATTGCGATGGGCTGGCATGATGACATCGATCGAAATAAAGGAAACGCAAGATACCATTGCCTTTTGGTTGATGGATCCATTTACCAGCAATGAGTCAGGATATACGGGCAAGTTATACCTCAACTTCGGCACAATCTCCGAAGATGTATTGTCTGATGGTTACAATAGTTGCGAACAAGGATTAATGCTTAATGATGAAATACTAGAAACTGCATGGGGACTTATTCCATCGAATGCTAGCTACCCTAATCATTTTGACTCTGATAAAGATATCCAACTGCAACAAGATATTGGCTTAGACGGTTTTCGAAGTGACACCCTCCGAAAGGTTAATAGTGAAGCTACTTACTTCAGCGATTTTTTAAGTGTGCTTAAAACCAAACTCTCTGAACCGGCCTATGATAAAATAAGTAAAGATCCTTCGTCGGATGATTTTCACTTTTATCGAGGCTTGGATTACGATCAAATGCAACGGTCAATTCTTGATCGTTATAAATACTTTAACAACCCTGAACGGAACTCACTTGATATAAAGTTTTCTCACGAATCTTATTCTGTAGCAGCTACAACCAAACCAGACTATGAAGATATCGACCTTGATAATGCGATAAACACAACTTCAGACTATAAAGAATTTGTTATTAGTATTGATAGAGATAATATGCAACCTGATCAGCAGTACATCGATGATATGCGAATATCGTGGTCACCAAATAACATAAAAACCAGATGGTACCATTTTTCAATACCCATCGATAATTTAAACGATGAGCTCGTTGGTACCAATCAAACTTTACGCATTTATTTGAGTGAATTTAATAAGCCGATAGTACTACGATTAGTCGACTTTAAGCTACAGTAACTTTCTATTTCTCAATCTTAAAGAATGATACAATCTCTTTAAACTGCTGAGCTTGAGAGTTAAGCTCATCCGCACTTGAAGCCATGTCTTCAGCGGTCGAAGCATTTAACTGGGTGGCTCTATTCAGCTCTATGATGGTTGAGTTGATTTGTTCAGTACTCATGTTTTGTTCCTTACTGGCAATATTAACTTCGTGAATTAGTTCAGCCGTCTTTTCAATATCGGGTAGGGTTTGCGATACTAATCTAGCAGCTTCTTCAGTTACTTCAACCGATGAACCAGATAACTTAATGATTTCGTCCGCAGCACTGGTACTTAGTTCAGCCAGATTTTTCACTTCGCTGGCCACAACAGCAAAGCCTCTTCCTTCCTGACCAGCTCGTGCTGCTTCAACTGCAGCATTTAACGCCAGTATATTAGTTTGACTGGCAATATTATTAATGATGGCAATCTTCTCTGATATACTTTGAATTGAAACCAGGCTTTTATCAGCCGAGCTCCCCACATTAAGCATCGATTTGGCAGCTGCTTCTGCCTTCTCTTTCGTTTGGCCCGATAAGTGTGTATTTTGCTGGATGGAAGCCAGCATCTCTTCCATAGCTGCTGAAACTTCTTCGATTGAGCTGGCTTGCTCGGTTGCACTCTGCGCTACAAGGTTCGAGTTTTTACTAATGCGCTGACCGGCATCTGCCAATTGATCGGCACCCGAAATAATTGATTGAATAATTTTTCGCATGCTCTCTATCATCCCGTGCAGGCTAGAAGCTATTTCACCAAGCTCATCTTTACTTGTCACCTCAATATTACTTGTTAAATCGCCCTTTGTAATGTTCTTACTCGCAACTAAAATACTTGAAAATGACTTATTAATTTTTCGAATAACCATTATACCTACGAATATGGCAATGATGGCAATTAGAATACTAAACGCTGATATTTGAAAAATAGAGGATTTAACGTTCTGGTAAACCGGTTTAATACTTGTGGAGACAATAAATAATCCCCGAACATCACTGTTTAAAGCTGCATTTTGTTCTTGATTCAGAGCATGGCAAAAAGCACAGTTTTGTTCATCGCTGTAATAAACTGGACGTATTATACGCATCTCTTGCATTTCGTCATCAATCAACTTTAGTGTACTCAAAGAATCCTTAACAATCGTTTCTTCATACTTTACTTCATCCAAAGTTGAATTATGAGCCTCATTCAATGCGGTCTGAGATACAATTCGAAAATCATATGACCCCTCTAAGGTATCGTCGGTTTCATCTTTTGTATCCTCCGACATACTTCCATCGGTATGATATCGCAAAAAATGCATTGTGTATAAATCAAGAATAGAATTGCTTTTTTGTTCAAGGTCTTTAAGGCCTTGATCATAGATTCTAAATGATGAAACGATAAGTGCAATTGCTCCACTGGCAAGTACAGGAAGGATAACAAGAAGTAATAATTTTCGCTTCAGTGACATAGGTTTGGGGTTTATGAACTTACAATTTCAAGTTCTTAAAAAAGTAAATCCTCTGGTACAATTCTTTTGCCTATCACAATTAGGTACTATTTTAATACTTAATTGCATCATGCGCACGAAACACTATTTAGGGTTTCAATTTGTGCAAATGAGAGATTAGCTTAGGGCAATAATACAATTACTACCCTAAACTACTTATGGAACTATTTCTTCAATGAGCGTACATAATTAACCACTGCCCACTTATCTTCTTCACTTGGAATCAATTTCATAAAATCTGGTCGATCAGCAATTCCGATGAATGATAGATAATAAATTTCACCATCATTGTATTGATCCATTTCTGCCAGAGTTAAATCACCAGGTGATGTTTTTAAGTTCTTTGCCATCACACCGTCGCCTTCACCTTTTTTTCCGTGGCACGCCACACAATGGCGATTAAAATTTCGCAATCCAATCATTTTTAATGACTCGTCACCTTTGTGCGGATTTTCCTTGCTCTTAAATTCTGAAGGCACATCTTTTTTAACAAAGTCTTGAGCCTGAATTTGTGTAAACGACATTGCAAAAACTGACACAACAGCCATTGCTATAACTACCTTTAAATGCTTATTCATAATGTCTATATTTTAGAGTGTTATAGTTAGTTACGAGAAATTATACAATCGGGTTATAATAAAGCCAAATCGAAGCTGACCTTTTACCCAATTATTTTGATTATACAAAGCACTGTGTTGAGGAACAAAGCTATCTGATGATGTCGCAAATAGTTGAAATACGTGTGCGCTGGTTCTTATTTCCCAACCTATCCCTACATTAGGATAAGGATGATCAATGAACTCATTGTGCTCCGTGATGGATTTCGCTTTCAGTGGTAGGTCAAACTGAAATAGCACTGCATACTTATAATTAACAGTTATGCGACCATTTAATCCAACCGAAATTTTATCATGGTCAATGCCTTCTTCGGTTTTGTTATAATGAGCAAAACTTGTATTGGCCTGAATAGTTGCCCACTCGCCAAATTTTCGACTTATAATTAGCTGTCCAAAGTATGACAGACGATCTTCAAACTTATAATTGGTGCCAAAATGTTCCTTCTCACGCCCGTCAATTGCCATATTACCGTATAGTGTAACAGCAACTGGCATAGTGTTTTTTCTGGTCTGCTCAAACAAGGTATATTTCGCGGAAAAATCATTATACATTCGAATTTTACTTAGGCCGTATCCAAGCTGAAGATTCTTTATGGGCACATAGTTTATACCCATTCGTATAGATGCAAAGGGCGCATATATGCCAAACAGATCTTTGAAACCATTATCCATTGATCCGAACTTGTGTTGAATTACAAACTCAAATGTTTTTTTAACAGGAACAAAGGTGGTTTGATTATCGATTAACAATCCACTTAAGAAAGGCTCTCTGACGGGCAAATCTTTTACCTTTTGTTCGACGACGGGATCGTCCTGAGCCATAATTCCAAGGCTTAGTAAGGATAAGTAAAGCGTTAAAATCAGATGTTTCATAGTAACTAGTTTGGTTAATTGTCTTTGGCTCCTTGAGTTATCCAATTCAAAACTAAGGCCGCTTCAATTGGGGCATACTTTTTATATTGATGATCGGAATAACTAGGATTGGGATATAGATAAATCTTACTATTGGCTGGGTCGTTTTCATCAATTAGATCTGGCACAATTGAATCATAGGCCTTATCGGGGCTCAAATCAACTAAAGAGCTATTTGAATTGTGGCATTCTGTGCAGTTGTTTTTGGAAAAGATGGGTAGTATTTCTTCGGAAAAACTTACAGGAATACTTTCGTCGGGTAAATCAATTTCAACAAAATCATATTGACAGGAAGTAATACTAGCTACTAAGATAATGAGGAGAAATACTAAAACGGGGTTAATTTTTAGTTTAGTCATCAATATTTGGGTTTGAGTGTATTGCTATTACCAAATATAACTTTTTTAATTTAATTATCAAGCTTTTAACTTAACAGTTTAAGGGTTTCTAAAATTAAAATCTCTGTTCTCCAATATTGTTTAAATAAAACCACAAATTATTATACGGCTGTATTGAAATGAAAAGAGTAACTTCTATGCTTCTAACTATCAATAGCTCACAATGAGATTTTGCTCCTTGTTTTTTATTCATCAGCAAACACTTTTCTTAAATAAGAATATTGCCTTATAGAAATGGTAATCTGCGCCATATACATAAACTTAAATAGTGTTAGGTGCAGATGGTCTAGTTTTAAACTTATAAAGTAAGAAAATACTTAATTTAATATTGCTTCGAGTTTTAAAACAAAAATACTGTTGTGAAACCAGCTTTTTACTAACTTTATGCATCATCAAAACAAGTGGCTATGCTGGACAAGAAAAGGTATGCATTACAAGGCTTTTATGAAGGTAAGAATTGTGCCCAATCAGTTATTATGGCTTATGCCAACGAATTTGATATGGATACTAAACAGGCTCTTAAATTGGCACAAGGTTTTGGAGGAGGCATAGGTAAGATGCAAAAAACCTGTGGAGCGGCCAGTGGTGCCTATATGTTGATTGGCATGCGCAACTCGGCACACATAGATAATGAACATATACAGCAAAGTACTACTACCGAAATGATTCAATTATTTAATAAGGAATTTATCCGAATTAATGGGTCGGATCAATGCAATAAGCTTTTAAATATTGATTTGAAAACTGAAGAAGGGCAGGCGTCTTTTAAGGCCAAGGATATGAAAAAGGAGATTTGTTCAAAATGTGTGACTTCGGCCATTGATATCCTTGAAGATTTGTTCCAGACTCATAAAAACTAAGCCAAAATAATAGCTTAGGTATCAAAATTTAATGTGTAGACTTCATGAATTATTTCTTTAATGATGTCCAATTATATTAATGCTTTAATGAATGAAAATATTACATACTTCCGATTGGCATTTGGGACATCGGCTTCACGAGCAGTCGCAGCATGAAGAGCAAACTCTATTTCTAAGTTGGTTAATTAAGTGTATCAATGAACAAGAAATTGATGTCTTACTAATATCTGGTGACATATTTGATACCAGTGCTCCCTCATCTCAAAGTTTAACCCTCTACTATAATTTTTTGGTAGATTTAAGAAATTCACATTGTCAGGACGTTATTATAACTGGAGGTAATCATGATGCTCCGGGCACTTTAAATGCACCAAAAGATCTGCTAAAAGCATTGGCAATTAATGTGCTTGGCAAAAGTGAGGAAGATATAAAGGATGAAATAATTAAAATTAACTGTAAGGGTGAAAAATTGATGGTAGCGGCAGTGCCATACCTGCGCGATCAGGACATACGTAAAGCTATTGCAGGCGAAAGTTTTGATCAGGTTGGTGATAGATATAAAGCGGCCTTAATAAAACATTATAATGATGTGGCGGAATGTTGCCATCGCGAAAAAGAGGATAATGAATTAGTAATAGCCATGGGGCATTTGTTTGCCATTGGAGGTAGTACTAGTGATAGTGAACAAACTATTTATGTGGGTAACGCTGGTGATATTGGCGCTGATGATTTTCATCCTATTTTTGATTACATTGCTCTTGGGCACCTCCATCGAAGCCAGGTAGTTAAGAATCATATAAGATACTCGGGCTCTCCATGTATTTTAAGTTTTAGCGAGGCCAATCACCAAAAACAGCTCATTTGTATTGATGCTCAGAACGGATCCATTGATTCAATTAGTACAATCGACATCCCTCGCTTTAGGGATATCAAACAGCTCACTGGAGATCTCCATCACTGCATTAAGCAATTGAATGCGATTGATAAGGAAAATCACAATTTATTACCTTGGGTAGAAGTCGTTCTTGACAATGAAGACAATTCAGGCATTGGATATAGCCAAATTAACGAGGCTGCTGAGCAACTTCGCTTAAAAGTATTGAAAGTCTCATTGAAGAATGATACTAGACAAGCCGATCTTTTAAACGAAAGTTTCGATGGCGAGAACATCAAGAACATATCGCCAATGGATGTATTTAAATTGCGATGTGATGAACAGAACTTCGAGATAAATGACCATCCTGACATAGAAGACGCCTTTCATGAAGTACTTCAAATAGCAAGAGATAATTAGGAAAGAAAGCAATGCGCATACTTAAAATAGAACTCCAGAATATAAACTCGCTTAAATGCGAACAGCCAGTTGTTGTTGATTTTGAAAGTAAGGCTTTTCAGGATGTTGGTTTATTTGCGATTACTGGTTCAACGGGTGCTGGAAAAACCACTTTACTCGATGCCATAACTATTGCCATGTACCATAATGTACCAAGATTTAATAAAAGCAATAGCAAAGGTAGTCTGGAAGATGTGGTGAGCCACGGTGCTGCCAATGCCATGGCACGAGTTACTTTTCAATCAAATAATCAACGCTTCGAGGCATTTTGGAGTATGCGTCTGAAAACTCAGGCCGGCAAACAATTAGCCAATCCTCGAGAAGAGGTTCGACTGAAGAACCTTAGCGATGAAACCATTCTTGCCGAAAAGAAGCGTGATGTTCAACAAGGTGTTGAAGAAATAACTCAGCTCACGTATCAACAGTTTTTGCGTTCAGTAATGTTGGCTCAGGGCGAATTTGCAGCTTTTCTTTCTGCGTCGGCTAAGGATAAAGGCACCTTATTAGAACAAATTACCGGGGAAGAAATTTATAAGAAAATTGGAGAGGCTCTTGGACAACGAATTACTGAGGAGAGTAAATTATTATATGATATTAAGGCCAAAATTAACACAGTTGACCTGCTGAGTGATGAAGAGCGAGAAAGCCTTCTGGATGAACAGAGGCAGCAAGAGTTAAAGCAAAAAGAACTAGGAGAACAATTAAAAGAAAATGAGCAAATTCTTCTTTGGTATAAAAAAGCGGATGAATTAAAGCTTTCTAACAATGAACTTATCAATAGAGAAGGACTTCTTAAGGATAAATTGACAAAATATGAAAGTACTCTAAATAGCTTATCTAATCACAAACTAGCTGAACCCTTTAAAGATCAACTTCTTGCTCTGCAGCACCTCGAAAAGAGTATTGATGAGCAACAAAAAAGAAGTCTGAAATACAAAGAAATCATCAGAGTTTCACTCGAAGCTCAGGATGATATTGTTTCGAAGGAAAAACTGGCTCAAAGCAAATTAATGAAGGTTGAAGGTGAACTTGTAAGTTGGCAACCTAAGCTTGACACAGTAAATCAACTTGATACTGGGTTGAAAAGCATAGAATCTCAAAGTAAAGAGATACTTACTCGGAAAGCTGAAATACTTTCTGCTGTCAAGAAACATGAACAAGCATTAGTTAATACTAAAAGTCAGAAAGAAAAATTGGTGAACGAAGAGTTGTTAGCCAATACATTTTTAACACAAAATAAGGATGTACCCAATATAGAGTCGGAATTTTCTACCTGGGTAGAGTTATTTACTCAACGCGAATCAAACAATGATCAAGTAAACACAAGACTTAAGGCAAAAACTAAGTTAGCCGACGAACAACAGGCTTTAAAAAAGAAATCGGATGGCCTGAAACACGATCTGGATAAAGAAGCCAATGTTTTGAAGTTACTTCAGGATGAGCTAAGTCAATTAACAAACTTACAAAGCCAAAATAAGTTCGAGGAACTTCTTAACAAACAAAGAACTCTTAGTGTTGATCGTGAACTTTTATTAAAGCAACATACCATCTCCAATGATTACATTCTACAGGTTCAAAAATCAAACGAACTTGAAAAGAACGATACAACATATCAAGTGCACATTGACAATTTAAATAAACAGATTGTAGCACTTGAGGCAGACCTTTTAAAAGCTCAAACTGCTTTAACAGATGCCGAGCAAGTATTGGAACTGCAGCGGGTAATCAAAAGTTTCGATACCGAAAGGCAAAAGTTGAAAGAAGGCGAACCTTGTGCCCTTTGTGGATCTATGGATCATCCCTATGTTGAAAAGTACACCCATACTAATGTGCATGATACTCAAAAGAAAGTGGATGAGCGTAAAGCGACTTTCGACTCACTTAGTCTAAAGCATAAAGAATTACAAGTAAGTATAGCTGAAAAAAAAGCCCTAAAAAAAGCAAACCTCGATCAACTCATTAGCACAAATAAACTGATCAGTCAGCTTCGGTCAGACTTTAATAAAGAAGATTCGAAATGGGAAATTGAAAACATTAAAGAAATAATCAATGAAGGTAAGAAACTTAGTGATGAGTTAAAAATATGTTCCAAAAACATTGAGGCGGCACAAAAAAATCAAAAAGCCAAAGAGTCAAAAGAGAAAGAGTTTTCAAGTATAACGGTAAGTTATAATGAATTAAAAAATAAGCAAACAGGCATTGAGACTCAGGAAGCTAATGTGAAAAAACAGTTAATTGAAACTGATAATGATATAGCACAATTAAAAGAGCGAATATCAAAGCTTGAGCAAACACTTGCAACATCTATAAATCCTTTCGAATTATCAATGCCTCGTATCGTTGATACGCAGGATTTTCTTCAAAACACCAAACTCAAAATTGAGAATTATAGGCAAAAATTAAAAGCTCAAGAAAACATCAGTAAGTCAATCGCTGAATTACAATTGGAACTCAAACACCTTAAAGAAAGCAGTAAGGATAAAAAAGATGAGTTAGCAAAGATAGAAATTCAGGTTACCGCTCTTAGCACTGAACAAGAGAAGCTAAAGAAAGAACGGATAGCTCTTTTGCCAATCAATCAAAGCATCGAATCCAAACGAAACGAGCTTCATGAAGCAATAAAAACAGCCAATGCTGATCTTAAGCAAATAGTTGATAAGAGAAATGAAGTGCAGCAAACTTTGAAATCAAATGAGAACGCCCTAAAACAGCTTGATTCAGATTTTAATGATACTAGCGACAAACTCAAGGAGCTATTGTCAAAGCTTGACATTCAATTGTCGGGTTCTAAGTTTAAGGATAGAAGTGAATTGGAAGAAGCCATGCTTCGGAATGAAGAGAAAGAGCAGTTTGAACTTATTCAGAAGCAACTTGATAACGAAAGCATTGAGCTTAAAACTTTAAAGCTTAACCTGGAAAAAGGGCATGAACAGTTAAAGCGACAAAAAAACTTTGAACAAAGTAAAGATGAGGCTGAAAAAGACAAAGCAATTTATACAGATCATGTTAATACTTTGCTCAAAAGACTTGGGGAAATCACACAAAAATTTGCTAAGAATAACGAAATTCAAGAGCGTAACAAAGGTGTGTTTGATGAAATTAAACAGCAAGAACATAAGCTGCGAAAGTATACTGACTTAAACAAATTACTTGGAGGTTCAAAACATGCGTTTAATACTTATGTTCAACGCCTTACCTTAAAAAACCTTATTGCTATTGCCAATCGCCATTTGTATCAATTAAACAAACGTTATTCACTAAGAATGAATGATACTTACAAAAGTGGAGAGGAACTTAACTTTATGTTGATTGATCACTACCAAACCAATGTGGCACGTCTTGTTGATACCTCAAGTGGTGGTGAGAAATTTTTAATTAGCTTAGCATTGGCATTGGGTTTATCGGATTTGGCAAGTAAAAACGTAAGCATCGGCTCTCTATTCATTGATGAGGGTTTTGGCACACTGGATAATAAAACCCTCGAAACAGTTATTGCCACCTTATCTACACTTCAATCACAAGGGAAAATGATTGGCGTAATATCACATGTTGAAAACCTAAAAGAACGCATTCCAACTCAAATAAGAGTTCTTAAAAAACAGAATGGTGTTAGTGAAATAGAAATAGTTTAAACGCATTATATTATGACAAAAAAACAAACGAAATTATCTATTGCTCTTATTGGCTTGGTGTTACTTATGGCATGTAATACGACTAAAAAAGAAAACTCAAACTTAAGTCAAGAATCGGCTAATGCCGTGGTAGAGCAGCCTAAAATAGATACGGCCAAGTATTTTGAGGAGGCATTAAACGGCAACATAAGCTACGTTGAGGAAGCTATTAATAATGGCGTTGATGTAAATGCAAAAGATGAAAATCAAAGAACTGCATTGATGTTGGCAGCATTTAATGGACATCAGCACATCGTTAAATATTTGATCGAAAAAGGAGCAGACGTGGATTTAGTTGACTCAACTAAACGTACAGCACTAATGTTTGCATCTACTGGTCCTTTTAACGCAACCGTTGTTGAATTAATAAATGCCGGTGCCGATGTGAATTTAATTGATGGCCATGAAGAATGGACAGCATTAATGTTTGCCGCCGGCGAAGGACAACTTGAAGTAGTTAAAACGCTTTTAGCCAATGGTGCTGATAATAGTTTGGTTGATACCGATGGAGAATCAGCATTATACTTTGCGCAACAAAAAGGACATACTGAGGTTGTAGAGTTTTTAAAGAACTATAAAGAGTAAGTGAAGTGAAGTGAAGCATTTCTAAAGCTAAGGAGGAACAAAATACTATAAAAAAAGCAGGCCCGAATCACTTTTGATTCGGGCCTGCTTACGTTGTAATCTTGCTAGTTTATTATAGATTCAATTTTAATCCTACCAAATACAAACCATTTGGTTTATCTAAAAAGGCAAATTCAGTTGAATGATCGTTCAACATGTTGCGTGCATTCACAAAAACAGAAAGTGTTTCGCTTACCTTATAGTTGGCTTTCATATTTAGAATAAATTTCTGACTTATTTCAAAGGTATCATATTGATTTATGAAAGTTTGTTTGCCATAAAAATAGCCATTGGTATAGAATTGCCACTTAGCTGTAGGCTTATAGTCCAAGCCAATATTACCCCAGAATGAAGGTGTTGCTTCGTGTGTGAAACCACTTTTAAAATTGGATTGATCAGCCGTCAGGTTTGAAGTTGCTGAAACCATACTGTAATTAGGTAAGAATGGAATTTTCCCACTTGTAGCATCCGCAATTACTTGTTGCTCAAGTAGTCCACCAGGAGCGATTACTTCTCCAACCTGAAGAGTGATCTGATCATCACGAGTAACAGGATTGTAATTATCCAAGGTTGTTTTCTGATAAGTAAAATGTCCTTTCGCAATTAATTTTTCTGATATAATCCAATCAACATTAATAGAAGCACCCATTTGTGTTGATTCTAAAGCTAAGTTCTCATATTTCAAAAATGATCTTACTTCACTATCAACCTTTGGATTGTCTGGTTGTTCCGGATAATAAACACCTGGGTATAATGGATGTTCTTTCATACCAAAAGCACTTTTAACATTAGTACTTTCAGGCACTAAAGCTGTAAAATTCTTTGATTTTGAATAATATGCCTCAAAATCAATCATTACATTTTTCGCAGGACGCGTTCTGTAACCAAACTCAATTAGGTCAGAAGTCATAATTTCCATATTCTCATTACCCGTGAAGTGAATAAAATTTGGAGATGGGCGTCCTTCTCTATCCCATATAAAACTAGCACTTGTTTCTAGTATAAATGGCGAACGATTAGCTCGTGAATAAACCAAACGTAAATGGTTATTCTCATTCAAGGTATACGCCGACACAAATTGCCATGAAGCTTTCCAGGTATCAGGTTTTGAATATTGTTCAGCTCTTAGTGCTGCAATCAAACGTAATTTCTCTGTTGCTTTATAATCGAACCTAAGGCTTGATGAAAATACATTGAGCGTATTTTTTCCGTTGAAAAAGCCTAGGTTACTATCAGCACTTGGTAGATATTCGGTATCGTCATAAAAAACAGACATGTAACCCACACCAGGTCGTATATTCAGATTATTAAGCTGCCAGTCGTATTCCAAAGATGAGTTAAACTGCCCCATATCGGTTTTAAATCCTTGATTTCCTTTATTGAAATCTTGCATCCCAAACAAATAATTTGCTTTAATAGCAAATCCATACACATCGCCATTAAAGTCCACATAACTAGTCTTTGACTCACGGCCTGAAATTGACGTTGAGTTATCACCTAGTGTGGAGCTATTCACGTACGAATTTTGATGACCTGCACTTAAATCAAAAACAGCTTTTTCACTGATTTTGTAATTCAACATAGCATTAACACCCGTCTTCTCTCTTGACAAACCAGGTTCTGCAAATAATTCATTGATATCATCCTTTGGATCCACATATTGATATGTATTACCATATATGTCATTAAACGTTAATTTATTAAATTCTTCCTTAGTAAAGCTCTCTTTCTCATTAAATACATAGAGTTTATCTGTTGTGCGATCACGACGCTCATAATTGGCAGTCACACCAAAGGCAAACTTTTCATTCAATTGCTTGCGTAATCCAAGGTCACCAATAAATGTGCTCATATTTCCACCTTGCGCATTTACCGATAAAAGTGGACTTTCCGAGGTGATTTGTTTTGTAATAATATTTATGGCACCTGATACAGCATTTGGACCATACAAGGCACTAGAAGGCCCTCTAACAACCTCTATTCTTTCAATATCGCCAAGGCCAATTGGTAACGATTCCCATAATACACCACCCATGGCATAATTAAATACAGGGCGCCCGTTAATCATTAACAGCGTACTGTTATTCTCTGACTGAAGCATCATATTTCCGGGAGGCAAATTGTCCAAACCACGTATGTGTACATCGTAATTACCATTCGTTTTTTCTCTCACAATAACCCCTGGAACCAAGCGCAGTGCTTCTTCTATACTTGTTGCACCTGAAGCAGAAATTTCCTCTTTACTTAAAACTGTGGTTGACAAGGGAGCCTCAAATAAACTCTCAGCTTTTTTAGAAGCTGATGTTACATCTTTATTTAATAATAGATCGTATAATTCTTCCATTGACGAAACGCCAACAACGTCCATAATACTCATCAATTCTTCCAGAGGTAGCGATGACATTTCTTCAGTTGTCATGTTCAAAACCTGCTCGCGTGTGTATTTCTTAGATGTTTCTTGCGCCTGACTAATAGTTGCTATTAGTAATGCAAAAACCAGAAATAAAATATGTGATATTTTCATTTTAATAATATTTCAATTATTGGAGATAAATCTAACAATACTTAATGCTTCACTTTAGCATTTTTGTGTATTGAAAATAATATCTAATTAAGATTATTGTTATTTAACTACGGTACCTAATGATAACAACTTACTATTTACTTGTAAGCCTTGATCATTGATGTTAGCTTCACAAATTTGGTAGCGTAATTTTCCACTTGCAATCATGAAAGAAATACCAGCTCCTTGTTCACAAAGTCCTTCCTTACTACTAATAAGCAAAACAGGAACATTGGCTTGTTGGCTTTTTAATTGAGACATCAAATTACTTTTTGAGCTACCTAAGAAAACAACATGAGAAGTTTCAATGTCCTTTAAAGCATTGGCTTCCTTGATCACCAATGTTTTAGTGCCAACCTTTTTAACCTTAGCCAGGTTTTTTAATTCCTTAGCCATTTCTTTGTCACCTACTACAGTAACAATAAACTCGCTACCACTTGTAGCTGAAGTTGGCCAATCTACATTTTGAGTAAAATTATAAAGAAAGAGTGCCTTGAATTTAGGCATTTGAGCAGAGGACTTATGAACGGTTCCAAAAAGAAACAATAGTCCCAATAACAATAATTTTTGATACATCAGGTTTGGGTTTTATAAAAATGTTACACGATTTCTACGCCCAAACTATGAAAAAGTTTTATAATATGTCAATTTATCTTAATATTTTTTGCCACTGTATCAGGAAAAATATCTAACATGCACTTTTTCTTCTCCTTAAGCTTACATATTATATTACCATCTTTTGTACAGGGGCGGCATGGCAAATCAACTTCCATTACTTTCATTTTATCACCTGAAGGATAACCAAAAGCAGTTGGCCCAATTAAGGCGAATCCAGGTTTCTGGAATAAATCAGCAGCATGTAAAAAGCCTGTGTCACCACTTATAACAAATGATGCACGCCAAACAGTGTAAAAACTTTCCATTAATGAAGTGTGGCCTGCCAGATTAATCACTCGGTCAGGAGCAACGGATCGAATTTCTTCACAAAAGTCATCATTTGGCCCGCCAAGGACTACAAATCGCAAATCTTGCCTTAACTTAATTAGTTCTTGCCAATATTTTACCGGCCATCTTTTTAATTCCCACGCAGCCGATGGAACCAATGCTACCCATGGTTGATCATCTGAAATCTTGGTCAAAACCAGATTTTCAATTTTTTTCTGAACAGAATCGGGAAACTGCCAGTTGTCAAATGGCGTATTAAACTCTGTTACATTCCACTTAAGCATTGGTTTTCGAAACGAATCCAGAGCCTTAAATGGCTTTGGCAACAAGTTTATTCCAAACTTAAATAACAAAAGTCGTTTTAAGCGATCCTTATGTCTGGTTATCAATTTATTTTTTCGGAATACATTACAAATGCTCAACGGACATAAACATAACTTCAGAATATTGGAACGTATATTACTATGGGCATCGTAAACCAAATCAAATTTTTCTTGTTTAAGTTTTCCTCCGAGTTTAAATACACCCGAAAATCCTTCCTTACGATCAAATTCCCAGATATGATCAATGCGAGGATCAATTTTGAGTAACGAAGCCAAGTCGGCACGAACTACCCAATGTAACTCAGCTTCAGGAAATTTATTCTTAATGCCAGTTACAACCGACATACATTGAATAATATCACCAATGGAACTTAATCGTATAATAAGAATCTTCATTTCTGTAAATTTGTTCAAAAATAGAAAAATCCCGGCGTACAACCGGGATTTTTTAAATATCTATCAATTCAAATGAATTTTGTTCGCTAAGCTATTCGTGAATTAGTATAACAATTTTATTGCTTTTACATTCAACAACTCCACTTTTACAATCAAAGAAGTTTTCCTGTCCATCCTTACCAATCACACGAATTTTTCCTTCTGATAACACCGAAATAATTGGAGCATGGTTTTTTAATACCGTGAATTCTCCCTTTTCACCTGGAACAGTTACCAGACCAACAGGAGCGGTATAGATAATGTCCATTGGCGTTACTATTTCACATTGTAAATCCATTTGCCTTATTTCGCTTGTTTCAATAATTCTTCTCCCTTAGCAATTGCTTCTTCAATGGTACCAACCAGGTTAAAGGCGGCTTCCGGATATTGATCAACTTCACCATCCAGAATCATATTAAATCCTTTAATGGTATCCTCTATCGACACAAATACACCTTTTAAGCCGGTAAATTGTTCGGCTACATGGAATGGCTGAGACAAGAAACGTTGAACGCGACGTGCACGATGAACAACTAATTTATCCTCTTCAGATAATTCTTCCATACCAAGTATTGCAATAATATCTTGTAATTCTTTATAACGCTGTAGTATCTCAATTACGCGCTGGGCAGTATTATAATGTTCGTTACCAACAATATCAGGCGTTAACATACGCGATGTAGAATCCAAAGGATCTACGGCAGGATAAATACCTAACTCAGCAATTTTTCTACTTAATACGGTTTTTGCATCTAAGTGAGCGAATGTGGTTGCAGGAGCCGGGTCAGTTAAATCATCGGCAGGTACATAAACCGCCTGTACAGAAGTAATGGATCCATGTTTAGTGGAAGCAATACGCTCCTGTAAAGCACCCATCTCAGAAGACAAAGTTGGCTGATAGCCTACGGCTGATGGCATACGTCCAAGCAAAGCAGATACTTCTGAACCAGCTTGTGTAAAACGGAAAATATTATCTACGAATAAAAGTACATCACGCCCATCTCCAGTTCCATCCCCATCACGGAAACTTTCTGCAATTGTCAATCCAGAAAGAGCCACACGAGCACGTGCCCCTGGTGGTTCATTCATCTGGCCAAACACCATTGTTACCTGCGACGAATCCAAAGCTTTATGATCTACCTTAGATAAATCCCAACCACCTTTTTCCATCGACTCCTTAAACTCATCACCATAATTAACAATACCTGCTTCAATCATCTCGCGCAGCAAATCGTTTCCTTCACGCGTACGTTCTCCAACGCCAGCAAATACAGAAAGACCATCGTGACCTTTTGCAATATTGTTAATCAATTCTTGTATTAATACAGTTTTTCCTACACCTGCTCCACCAAATAAACCAATCTTACCTCCCTTGGCATAAGGTTCAATCAAATCAACCACTTTAATACCGGTAAATAAGATTTCCGCTTCGGTAGATAAATCTTCAAACTTTGGTGGATTTTTATGAATTGGACTTCCGCCATCTCTTGTTACATTACCTATACCGTCAATAGCATCACCAACTACATTTAACAAGCGGCCTTTTACATTGTCGCCCATCGGCATGGTAATAGGACTACCCAAGTGAGTCACTTCCATTCCGCGTGTTAGTCCATCGGTTGAATCCATTGCAATACAACGAATCGTATTTTCACCAACGTGTTGCTGACATTCTATAATAATGGATTGATCATCCTTGCGCTTTATTTCCAAGGCATCTAATATGCTTGGCAATTCTTGATCCTTTAATTCGAAGCTAACGTCTATTACCGGACCAACTATTTGAATGATGGTGCCAACAAGTTTTTCCATAAAAAGTGAGTATTTATCCTCTGTTTAATACTTATTATATCTTACCTATCGTGATCTTTCAATTAAATTCATGGCAAATTGGTTCAATTCAGCTTTCATGCTTTCTTTTCCTTTAACCTTATTCAAAGCAGCAATTGCCTTGTCAAAATACCAAGCCATTTTTTCTTTCGCTAAGTCATCCACTTTTAGCTCATTATAAATATTCCTAAGCGCTTCAACTTTCTCTTCGCGATTGAAGGTATCCAGACTTATCCAAGTCTGCAAATTTTCTTGCAAAGAACCCGACGCCAATTGTAACGCATTAATAAGTAAAAATGTTTTCTTGTTGGCAACAATATCTCCACCTATGGCTTTACCGAATGTTTTTTCATCCCCATACACATCTAAAAAGTCATCTTGCAACTGAAAAGCCAATCCTATGTTTTCACCAAATTCATACAAATTATTAGCACATTCAGGGTCGGCTCCACCGATGATAGCTCCTGTTTTTAAACTGGCAGCTAATAATACAGCCGTTTTTAAACGAATCATATTTAAATACTCTTCGACCATTACATCGCTGCGGCTCTCAAACTCCATATCGTATTGCTGTCCTTCGCAAACTTCCATGGCGGTTTTGCTAAAGAGATCTAATACCTCTTTTAAAACCTTACCATCAACATTAGCTATGTATTGATAGGCTTTTATTAACATGGCATCGCCTGAAAGAATAGCCGTATTCTCATCCCATTTTACATGAACTGTTTCGCGATTACGACGAACGTCGGCATTGTCCATTACATCGTCGTGTAATAATGTGAAATTATGGAATACCTCTAATCCCAAGCCCGCCTCAATAGCTTTATCAACATCATCACTAAATAGGTAGCATGCTGCCAAACACATGGTTGGGCGAATGCGTTTACCTCCAAGCTCCATCACATACTCGATTGGCTTGTACAAACCCTCTGGTTTGCTTACAAATTGTTGTGAGTTTATATTTTCTTCAACTTTTTTTTGAAAGTCAGCTATTGTATACATTTTATCAATTATTTGGGATCAAGCTCTTTTTTTACTTCTATGGTCAATTCATCCAATTCAATATCTTCATCTTCATTATAAATTTGAAGCAAAGGTTCCTTAAATGATTGATTTGTTATTGATTTCTCAAGGGTCAACAATAAAGCCGGAAGCAATATTAAATTTGAAAATAAGGCTATTAATAAGGTAACCGCAACCAATATTCCAAGTGCTACGGTGCCTCCAAATTGAGAAACACCAAAAATACCAAATCCAAAAAACAAGATGATGGAAGTATAAATCATACTAACTCCCGTTTCTTTTAGTGCCAGCACCACAGCGGCTCGAATGCTCCAATTGGTTTCGGACAATTCCTGCCGATATTTTGCCAGGTAATGTATTGTATCGTCAACAGAAATTCCAAAGGCAATACTAAACACGAGGATAGTTGATGGCTTAATAGGAATTCCGAAATAACCCATTAATGCCGCGGTCATGACCAAAGGAAACAGATTAGGAATTAATGAAACCAATACCATGCGCTTCGACGAGAACATCCATGCCATAAACGAAGCAATTAATATCACCGCTAAAAGTAAACTGGTAAAAAGGTTACGAATTAAGTAATCGGTGCCCTTAAAAAAAACGACGCTGGCTCCTGTTAAAGAAGTATTATATCGCTCAGGAGAAAATATTTCATCAATGTGACTTCTTATTTGCTTATCGAGCTTAACCATTTCTGTGGTTCCAATATCTTTCATTCGGAAGCTAAGCCGAGCTTTTTGCTTTGTTGAATCGACAAAGTTTGTAATCAGTCCATTTTGTTCCGCATCGCTTTTAGCAACATAGGATAGAATAAAATTACGTTCCTGATTACTTGGAATCTTATAATGTTTTTCCTTCCCATTATAAAAAGCTTGTCGCGAAAATTTAACCACTTCAACAAGCGATAATGGTTTTGATATCGCATCAAGTTCTTCTAACTCTTCCTGCAACTTATCCATGCGCTTTAAGTTGCTACCTTGAATGACACCGTTTGGTTTTTTTGTGTCGATCATTACTTCAAGGGGCATAAGGCCATTAAAGTTCTTTTCAAAAAACTTCAAATCCATGTAAAGCGGATCATCATGTGGAATATCATCCAACATGTATCCGGTTGTTTTTATTCGTGAAATGCCATAAGCACCAAGTACTAACATTATTGCAAACACCCAATAAATAATGGTACGGTGATTCAATGATATTTTCACCAAATAATTAACCGCATTTGAAATAACTTGATTATCCAGATGTTTAACATGGCGTTCCTTTGGTCCATCAAGGAAACTAAAAATAATTGGGATTAGAAGTATGGATAAGATAAATACAACAATGATGTTTATGGCCGCAATAACCCCAAACTCGACTAATATGGCACTACTTGTAAAAACGAAGGTTGCAAATCCTGAAGCTGTGGTAAGGTTTGTTAAAAACGTAGCGTTACCAATTTTACGAATTACACGCTGTAGTGCTTTTATTTTGTTTTGATGCTTGCGATACTCTTGGTGATATTTATTGAGCAGAAAAACCGAGTTTGGAATACCGATCACAATAATGAGTGGCGGAATCATACCAGTGAGTATGGTAATTTTATAACCGAATAATGCTTGAATACCTAGAGCCCATATTACGGCTATTATTACAACAAGCATTGAAAACATAACCACTTTAAACGAGCGAAAAAACAGAAAAATAATAATCGCTGTAATACCTAAAGCAAGGAATATAAACATGTTCAATTCCTTCTTAATCATCTCGGCTGTTACAACACGTATGTATGGTAATCCTGAATAACGAATTTCACGTTTAACTTCACGCATGTAACTGTCTCCGGCATTCTGGATCTCGGTAATCAAGCCAACTCGCTCTTTACTCAGAAAAATATCATCGTCGAGTGTAATGGCTAACAAATATGAATTGGAAGACTTGTTGTATAAGAGCTGCTCATAAAAAGGTAGACTATAAAACACTTCACGAAGCGAATCAAGCTCTACTTGATATTTCACTTGTTCAGGAAATATTGGTTCAACCTTAAAGTTTTTGGCAATACGATTAGCTTTTAAATTATAGGCTTGTCCAATCGAAAACACCGAAGTAACACCTTCTATCTGTTCTAATTCTTTTGAAAAATCCTGCCACTTGTTAAATTCATCTAACTCGAAAAAATCCTCGTTTTGAATCCCCACAATCACCAAGTTTCCTTCCTTGCCAAAGGTTTCTATAAATGTTTCGTTTGCCATATAAGTTGAATCATCTTCTGGCAACAAGGGAGCATATTGGTACGACATCTCAATACGGCGAGATTGTATACCCATGAATACGGTAATGAGAAATAACGCTATTAATATGGCAATTCGGTTACGTAATATATATCGTGCTATTCTAATCCACATCTTCTATAATCTATCTTTCATTCTTAATAAAACCTTACGAAAGTAGCTAAAACTGTTTTTTCAACAATGTAAATCTAATTATTACTTTGCAGCGACTACTCCTTCTATCATCAACAAGTCATCTTTGTTTGGTAAGTCTGCTAATAAATATAAATAATTTGTTGCTTTTATTTGTTGCTCAAGCATTAGCTTAACATCTTCAAAATTAGAATTCTTACTTAAGTATACCTTTATTACATCAAATGTAGAATCAGCATCATCAGCAAACCCACTACCTGCGATGCAATTTTTAATTTCATTTATGCAAGCTTCGGTTTGCTGAATAATATTTCCTTTTTTACCCTTAGAGAGCATGCTTGATGAAATCCCAGATATGAATAAGGTATTCATTTCGTTGACATACGATAATTGAGACGCGGATACTTCCTCTATATTCGCTGATGAATCTACTTTTTGATTGATGGAGAAAGAATCCTTACTGCCTGCAATAAACTGAAGATTAACTCCGTTTAATGCATTTGACATCAGACTTGATGTTGGATAAGCTCCTTTAAATAAGGTAGGATCGAAATACAGTTGCGAAACTTGTTGTACCATTTCAGCATAAGTCCAGGTGTGACCTTCGAAATCCTTTTTGACACCTTTATCTTCGAGTAAATAGTTAATATTTATTAAGTGTCCAAAGTGCATTTCCTCATGATCGAGCAACTGCTCAGTAAAATCAAAGGCCAATTGAATATTACCTAGGGTATCTCTTCCATTAATTGAACTAATTCCTCCTGAAAACAAATACTTTTCGCTCTTATCAGATACCAAAGTATAAGGCTTTTTCTGAAAATCCTTATACTCAATCTTGTAATACGCATCATTACAATAGGTAATGATAAGCTTTGCTTCTTTATCGTTGTCCAATGGTTTTAATGCACTAATGGCATAGCTGGGACAACCCTTCTTACTAATATGAGCCAAAGTGATACCCAGATTCTCGTTCGCACTTACTAAATCATCATCAAGTTGAACATCAACAAAAACTTCAAACTTAAGGGCTCTGTCCATATCCAATCCCTTAGAAGTAAAAAAGGCGTTAAAGTTTTTACTTAATTCTTGGTGCTTACCTATGAGTAATAATTGGGAATCAAATTCGGTTGTATAATATTTTAAATCCATCGTAAAATCATCTAATATAAAGGATATGCAGTACCTAAATACCACACTTAGTAAATGGCACAAAGTTACATTAAATGCTATAAATACAGCTTTATATTTTATTTGCGAAAACTAAAAATCATTAAAAAAGGCAACTAAAGCTATTTAATTGCGTACCACAGCCAAATAAGACGTTGAATTTTGTTAGGAAAGATTATTATGAAAAAGGTTTTACTTTTTTTGGGAGTTTTATTAATCCCAATGATGGCAACCTCACAAATTGCCAAATTTAAATCGGTGTTCACCTTAAACTTCATTCGCCACATTGGGTGGCCTGAAGAAACTAAACAAGGTGATTTTGTGATTGGTGTTGTTAAAAATCGTGAATTAGCCGATTGGATGACTAAATTATCTGCAGGAAAGAAGTTTGGTTTTCAAAATGTGGTTATTAAAGAGTTTCGATCACCTGAGGAAGTTGTAGATTGTCAGGTAGTATACGTTTCTTCAAACGTCAACTTCGCAAAGCATGCCGCAACCATTGTAGATAAAGTTAATGGCAAAAATACTTTAATAATAGGTGAAACAGAAGGTGCTACAAAGAATGGTGCTATGTTTAACTTCGTTGTTAGAGATGAGAAGCTGAAATTTGAAATTCATAAGGCAAATGCTGCCAAATTTGGATTGCAAATAAGTTCCAAACTGGAAGGAATGGCGGCAGCAATTAATTTGTAAGTGCAATTGCCAATTATAGTTTACATATAAAAACAGGCTAAAACTCGCAAAAAATAGATTCTTTTTAACTGAAAAGAGCTAAATTGTGTTTTAGTTTGATTAGTTTCAGGCTGTAAAACTAAAGTTGGATTAAAGATTTTAATAGTTAAGCGATGAATAATATTAAATTGAATATTGCACAGAAACTACTTTTAGGTTTTGGTGTCATATTATTGCTAATCGTAATAAATGGTGTTTGGACATTTTCTACACTAACATCAAGTAAAAATTTGAACACAAAGTTAACGGGCACCTATTCACCGTCGAGTGATAAGATGAGTGAGCTTTCAACTTTAGTTGTTAATTCGAAAATGCTCGTTCGTAGTTGGGTGTTTATTGATACGCAGTCAGACACACCAGATAAGTTGAGACTTAAAGAATTACAAGACAAAGACTATCCGGCAATAAGAGAAGAATTAAGAGCTTTGTTCGAAGGCTGGGAAGAGGAAGATGTTACTGAGGCAGAAGCAGTTTTTCATTCGATTGACTCTTTGATCGGTATGCAACAATACATAATGAGTAGCTTGAATTCATTTGAAGCCTACGAAGATGTGATGGTGCTATTTGACGTAGAACCCCAAGTTCAAGACGGAGGCGAGGTAATTCTTCTTACCGACGAAATCACTCAGAAGTTATCTGACCTGGAAAATAAGTACACAACTGCTAGCGACGAGGCTTTAGTTAAAACCAATAGTAGCTTTACCATATTACAGTGGGTAATTATTATCATGAGCATTTTTGTATTAGTAGCGGCTCTATTTACAGCATATCTGCTTTATAATTCTATTGTTAGTCCATTGGTGAAAGGGGTTAACTTTGCGCAGGCCATAGGTGATGGTGATTTAACCGCTACAGTTGATGTCAACCAAAACGATGAGATCGGCGATTTAGCGAAAGCCTTAATAAACATGGCTGATAAATTGAAGTCAACTGTTTTATCTATAAAAGAAAATGCAGATGACCTTGTTAGTTCAAGTGGCCAATTAAAAACCAGTTCGATGAACCTTTCAAAAGGTTCTGCTGATCAAGCAGCTTCAGCAGAAGAGGTATCTACTTCTATTGAAGAGATGGTTGCAAACATTGATCAGAATACGGACAACTCAATTCAAACTGAGAAAATAACGGTAGAAACGGCTAAAGATGTAAGTGTTGCTGACGAATTATCTTCGCAAGCAGCTAAGGTAATGAAAGATGTATCTGAGAAAATCACAATCATTAGTGACATCGCTTTCCAAACAAACATACTTGCACTTAATGCCGCAGTAGAAGCTGCCAGAGCAGGTGAGCACGGGCGCGGTTTCTCAGTTGTTGCAGCAGAGGTTCGTAAATTAGCAGAACGAAGTAAATCAGCAGCCGACGAAATTGTATCCTTGGTAAAGACAGGATTAAAGGTTTCTCAGGAAGCTGGCGAGAAATCAAAGGCACTGGTACCTGACATTGAAAAGACAACTCAGCTAATCAAAGAAATATCAGCGGCAAGTTTAGAACAGAAGACTGGTGCAGAGCAAATCAATTTGGCTATGCAACAATTAAATATGATTACGCAGGAAAATGCTTCGTCTTCTGATGAATTGACGCAAAGCTCTGATTCATTATCAAACTTAGCCGATAACCTTAAAGATGCGGTTAGTTTCTTCAAGATTGGCGACGGTGATGATGTTGAGGTAGCGCCAGCAAAGAAAACAAAAGTAGAGAAAGTGGATTCAGAGAAAGCTCCTGAAAAGAAGAAGGCTACACCAAAGCCAAGTACTTCAAAAAAGGATGCTAAAAATCCAAATCCGTTTTCAAACTTTGATAAAGATTTTGATTTAGATAATTACGAAAAATTCTAATTCAACCTTATGGATAATCTACCATATTCAGTATCGTATGAAGAGTTGCCTGAGAAATATATTCTTAATTTCTCGGGGCAGCTTATTATTAATTATATAGAAAACATCACTGAGCAAGTGAAAAAAAGTGTTAGCGCTAACAAGGATTTAGAGATAAATATCAAAAATCCCGATAGTGTAGATGTCACTTTTATTCAATTACTCTTGGCCATTAAGGCCACTTTTAAAGCTTCAGAAAAAGAAGTTATTATCAAAACCGAACTTAAAGATGAACTGGTAACACTCATCGCTAATTCCGGTTTTAATTATGTGCTTAATTAATCAAAAATAGAACATTAGATTATGGCTAAAACAGTTCTTATTGTTGATGATTCGGAAAGTATTCGCGAAGTTGTCAACTTTACTCTAGAAAACGAAGGTTACGATGTATTAGTAGGTGTAGACGGTGAGGATGCCTTAAAGTTCCTTGACGGTCGTACAATTGACATTGTAATAACCGACCTTCATATGCCGAATTTGGATGGCTTAGGTTTAATCAGAAAAGTAAGAGAAATGGAAGCTTACAAACATATTCCTATTCTTTTCTTAACAACCGAATCTCAAGCATCTAAAAAAATGGAAGCTAAACAAGCTGGTGCAACAGGATGGATTATTAAACCATTTGTTCCTGCAAAGCTGCTAAGTGCCATCACCCGAGTTTTACGATGATTGAAAGGATTAGACATATCTTCATCAATGAAACGTCGAATGATTTATGCCTCCTGAAAAAAGAGCTTTACCAAACAAATCACTCAGAGCTTCCAAATGATATTGCTGAAAAGGTTTTTAGAACCATGCATACCATCAAAGGTTCGAGTCCAATGTTTGGCTTCGACTCGCTTTCAGAAGTATCTCGATCTGTAGAACAAGCTTACCGTAGCTTAGACCATGGAAAGAGTAAAATAAATGAGATTATTATAAAAAAAACAAAAGATGTTGTTGCACTTATTGAAGAAGTGCTTAATTCTAAAGAGGATCACCTGCCGAATAGTGAAGACGAAAGGCAAGCTCTAATAGATTTTTTTAACAACATCAACCGTTTAAACGCACAAACCAATGATTGATAAGTTTAAAGCAAAATTTGTTGAAGAATCGCTCGACAATATCAATGATCTGGAAGAAGCCTTATTTCTTCTGGAAAATGACATGAATAATCGTGAGATTATTGAGCGTATCTTTAGGGCAATGCATTCTCTAAAAGGGGGAGGCGCCATGTTTGGCTTTAATCATTTGAGCGAATTTACACATCATCTTGAGACTGTATTTGATTTAATTCGGAACGATAAATTGGCTGTTGATAATGATATTATTTCATTAACCTTCGAGGCAATCGATCAGATCAAACACCTTTTACAAGTTGGTGATGTTGATGATGCAGATGAAAAAGCACACCAGTTAGCTTTTATTCAACGCATCGAAAAAGTCTCGAATACAGGAGGTGTCAATACTGAAGCTCCTAAAACACAATCAGCAGTAGCTGAAAGTAAACCAGCTGAAGAAGATGGATCCAAGAGTTTTCTGATTCATATCAAACCTAATGATGATATACTTAAAAATGGAACCAATCCATTTTATTTGCTCGACGATCTTCATGCAATGGGTAGTGCGCAAGTATTGGCTTTCGCTAAAGAGGTGCCAGGTTTAGATCAATTTCAACCAATAAGTAATTATTGCCAATGGCAAGTAATACTAAATACGTCTGAAAGTGTTAATGAAATAAAGGATGTATTCATTTTTGTTGAAGACGAATGCGAAATCTCGATTGAACCACTTAATTCTTCAAACATATTAAATAACACAAACCTAAAGAATTTAGTTGATACTGCTATTAGTGAACAAAAGCTGATCACTAAAGCTCAACTCGATTCTTTGGAAGGAAGTTCATCTGCTGAGGATAATGCACCAAAAGATCCTCGCAAACGAACACAGTTAAAAGAGCATAAAATTTCATCCATGAGGGTGAGCTCAGTAAAGATTGATGAATTAGTTAATCTTGTAAGTGAGTTAGTTACTATACAAGCGCAACTAAATCTATATGCTGAAAAAAGTGGTGAGAATGACATTGTTAATCTTGCTGAAAATATACAAAAGCTTACTCGCCAGTTACGCGATAATGCATTTGAAATTAGTCTGATTCCTTTACAAAGCGAATTAATGCGTTTTCAACGTTTGGTTCGAGATCTTTCCAAGGAATTAGACAAAGAAATCGACTTTGTAATTGAAGGTGGTGATATCGAATTGGATAAAAACATTATCGAACATTTAACCGATCCACTGTTACATATCATTCGTAACTCTGTTGATCATGGTATTGAAATGCCTGATGAACGAATTAAGAATGGAAAGTCGCCAAAGGGAACCATTATTTTTAAAGCCTATTATTCGGGTGCCAGCGTTATAGTTAAAGTAATTGATGACGGTAAAGGCATTGATCCTGATTTCATACGCGAAAAAGCCATTAAAAAAGGTTTGATCGATAACAAAACAGAATTAAGCCGAAAAGAAGTATTTGACTTGGTTTTCCTTAGTGGGTTTTCAACTAAAGATCAGGTATCCGATGTTTCAGGGCGAGGCGTAGGAATGGATGTTGTTAAGAAGAAAATTGGTGAAATACGTGGTGAAGTATCACTTGACTCCGAAATGGGTAAAGGTACTACTTTAACACTTGAATTACCGATGACATTATCCATTATTGATGGCTTACTTGTTAAAGTTGCAAGCAATCAATATGTGATACCTATTGCCAACATTGAAAAAATCCATGCGATTGACGATATCAATTTTGGTAGTACATTTAGTCATGTAATTACCATTGACGATAATCAATATCCATATATTGACTTAAGAGAAACTTTTCAAGAAGAGGCTGTCAGTAAAGGAACAGAGCAATTAATCTTAGTTAAGTTTGAAGATAAAAAAGTGGGCTTGCTTGTCGATCAGGTAATTGGTGAGTATCAAACCGTGGTAAAAGCTTTAGGTCGATTCCTAAAAAAACAAGAGAACATTTCGGGAGCATCTATAATGGGTGACGGTACTATTTCAATGGTTATTGACACGAATCGTTTAATTCATAATAATGCAACTAACAAATACAAAAAGTAATATTTGAGTATTAACAACTTAGGGATGAAAGAACAATTTACATCAATCATATCATTCTACATCAACAAAGAAGTGTTTGCCTTCGATACTTTAAAGGTGCGTAATATATTGGAGTATGATAATATAACCCATGTGCCTAATACAAAAGATTATCTTTTGGGCGTAATAAATTTACATGGTAATATTATACCAATTGCCGATTTTCGAGTAATGATGGGCATGGAGAACATTGAAAACACTCAAGACACATCTATAATTGTTGTTTCAAATGATGGTAAAACAGAGTCCTTAATTGGAATTGTTGTCGACAGTGTTAAAGAGGTTTTTGACACCGAAGACATTAATGTTCAAGATTCAGTATTTCACGGAAATGCCGGATTGATAAGTGCTTTTGAAGGTTCGATACATAAAAATGGTGAGTTCATTCACATCATTGATTTAGATGAAACCGTACAGGAAATTGAAAACTAATAAACTCTAATTAAATGAGTCAGCAAATCGACGCATATTTAACTTTTACGATAGGAGAAAATACCTTTGGTATTCATGTCGAGAAGGTACTTGAAATAAAGGAGTATCTGGAACCGAAATCAGTTCCAGAAAGTTTGCCGTATATTAAAGGAGTAATTGATCATCGTGATCAAATAATTCCCGTAATTGATGCAGCTGCTAAATTTAATATGGGAAACATTTCTATCACACCTCAATCCTGTATTGTTGTAATGGAGGTTAATAAATCTGAAAATGGTGACCCATTTTCTATTGGTGTGTTGGTAGATGCTGTTTCAGATGTATTTGAGTCTGACCCTGAGAAAGTACGGAAAATTGAGAATGATTTTAAGCCTGGCTACATAAATGCCACGTATAAAATAAATGAGAATTTAGTGATGATTCTTGACACTGATAAGGTGTTTAATGAGAAAGATATTATTGCTCTTGATAAAATCATGAGCGATTTCGAGAACGAATAGAATGCTTGAAAATAAAGATTTAAATACGAATAAAAAGGAACTGGAATGCTTTAAAGCAGAATTGTCAGATGCCGATTTTTTAGCCTTTAGCGAATTCATTTACAGTGAATTTGGCATAAAGATGCCACCAATAAAACGCATAATGCTTCAAGGCCGTTTACTTAAACGTATTCGTGAACTTAATATGCTATCGTACAAAGAGTACAAAGAATATTTTTTCAGTCCTGAAGGACAGAAAAAAGAGATCTTTAACTTTTTGAATGTGATTACAACTAATAAGACTGATTTTTTTCGTGAGCCAATCCATTTCGATTTTTTAAGAGATCAGATATTACCTCAGTATATTAAAAACAATGAGGCTCTTAAAGTTTGGAGTGCTGGCTGCTCAAGTGGAGAAGAACCTTATACTATTTCAATTGTACTAAACGAGTTCAAGGCTGAAAATCCAACATTCCGATTTTCCATTCTTGGGTCAGATATCTCAAATAGAGTTTTATCTAATGCGGCTAAAGGAGTATATGCTGAAAATAAGGTAGGTTTAATGCCCATGTCTCTTAAGAAAAAATATTTTCTTAAGAGTAAAGATAGGGCAAATCCATCCGTAAGGGTAAAGCCCGAACTGCAATCGTTTTTATCACTCAAGTATGTCAACCTTATGGATGGGCAATATGATGTGAACGAAACCTTTGATGTGATCTTTTGTCGTAACGTTTTAATTTATTTTGATCGTGCTACGCAAGAGAAGGTGATTAGCAAATTATGTAATTATTTAAAACCCGGGGGGTACTTTTTTATTGGACACTCCGAATCATTATCTGGTATGAATGTGCCGCTTAAGCACATTAAACCAACCATATTTATTAAAGAATAATAACAGTCCGGAAATATAAAATTATAGTTATGAGCGAATTAACGGATAGGCAACTTTTAAAGGAACTCAGGTTAAGACTTGAAGAGAGAAAAAAGTATGATACTGAAATGAAAGAGCTTTCCAAAGACTTTCAAACAGTAACAAAGAAACTTAAGGAATCAGAGGCGCTAAAAAGTCACTTTATTTCTAATATTTCTAACGAAATAGTAAACCCTTTTACTTCCATATTGGGATTATCTAAAGCTATTCTTTCAGTCGAAAAAAACGATTGGAAAAAGGTGGTTTCGATGGTCGCATTAATCCATAGTGAAGCTTTTAACCTTGATTTTCAGCTAAAGAATATTTTTGTTGCAGCAAAAATTGAAGCTGGTGAAATAGCGCCAAATATTACAAAGGTTAATATCCGAAGTGTTGCACAATCGGTAATTGATGCATTTAATATCATCTCACGAAAAATGGGAATTGATATAGATCTTCAGTTTAATGTTGAATATGGTTTTGGTAAAAACTTTTATTTTAAAACCGATTCAGAAAAAATAAAGCTTGTTTTAAGTAACCTCATTAATAATGCCTTAAAATACAGTTATAAAGACAGTAAAGTAACTGTAAAGATATGGGTTGATGATGATATTTTAAATATAGCTGTTCAAGACAGTGGTACAGGAATCTCAGAAAAGAATCAGAAAATTATTTTCGAACGATTCAAGCGTCTTGACTCTGGTATTAATTCAATTAACCGTGGACATGGATTAGGATTATCTATTACCAAAGCATTACTCGATGTATTAGGCGGTCACATAGATATTGAAAGTAAAAAAGGAGAAGGATCAACCTTTACTGTTAATTTGCCGGAAGCCAAAAATATTATTGAAGGTTTCAGTGGTGATGGTAATGATGTGTTCTTTGATGACGATGACGAGATTTTTTAAGGAATAATATGGAGAAGAATTATTTACAACATTTTCTCTACCCCTCTTCCTTACATGTCAATAAAGATCCATACGTCATTAAAACCATATTAGGAAGCTGCGTAGCAGTCTGTATCTGGGATAAGAAGCTAAAATTTGGTGGTATGAACCATTACATGCTTCCTAACTGGAATGGGAACGACTTGGCTTCCCCAAAGTATGGTAACATTGCAATCGATAAGATTATTGAACGCATGTTTTATTTAGGCAGTGAGAAAAAGAATTTGGTAGCTAAAATATTCGGCGGTGGCGAATTACTCGAAGCTAGTACAGGCAACTCCATGCTCATTGGAGAACGTAACATACGTGTTGCGCGCCTTATGCTTGAAGAGCGAGACATTCCCATTGTAGCATCTAGTACGGGAGGAAAAAGAGGCCGAAAAATTTTATTTTTCAATGATACAGGCGAGGTACGCCATAAGTTTCTAGAAAAAAAAGTATATTAAGGCTTCATAAAATGTAACAAAGTAGTTTCTTTATTGTAGAGAAGAAATGAAAGAAATTGCTTAAGTTGGCACTTTAAGCAAAGGACACTCGAAAACGAAATAGTTTTCGATAAATAAAAGGAATTGAGGCATGGAAAAAAAGATTCGGGTACTTGTTGTTGATGATTCGGCTGTAGTTAGACAAAGCTTATCATCTATTCTTGAATCAGATCCTGATATTGAAGTAATGGGTACTGCTGCAGATCCTATCATTGCAGTAAAAAAAATAATGAAAGAAATTCCCGATGTTATTACACTTGACATCGAAATGCCCCGAATGGATGGTTTGACATTTCTACGAAAAATAATGTCTCAACATCCCATTCCTGTGGTTGTTATCTCTAGTTTAACAACAGAGGGAACCGAGGTAGCCATGAAAGCACTCGAATATGGCGCAAGTGAAATTATTGGTAAACCTGCAATGAATGCCGCTCAATTCATTAATGAATCCAAAATTTTACTTTGCGATGCCGTAAAAGCTGCATCACATGTTAAGCTAAAACGCCGCAAGATAGCTACTGCTCCTCCAATGCCTGCCGTTAAGCCAAAATATTCTGCGGATGTAATGATCGATAAAGCGCCGTCATTTAAGCGTATTATTGATACTGAAAAAATAATTGTACTTGGGGCATCAACGGGAGGTACTGAAGCTATTCGACAATTTCTGAAGCGATTACCCGATAAAATGCCTGGTATTGCTATCGTACAACATATGCCTGAGGGCTTTACCAAATCTTTTGCCAATAGCCTTAATAATATTTGTGGTCTTGAAGTTAAAGAAGCTGAACACGGTGATAAGTTATATCAAGGCCGGGTTTTAGTTGCTCCAGGTAATAAGCACATGTTATTAAAACGAGTTGGTAAAGAATATTCGGTAGATGTAAAAGAAGGGCCACTTGTTAACCGACATCGCCCATCGGTGGATGTACTTTTCCGGTCAGCAGCAAGATATGCCGGTAATAATGCAACCGCTATTATACTAACGGGTATGGGTAATGATGGAGCCAAAGGTTTGCTAGAGTTGAAAGAGTCCGGTGCTCATACTATTGCTCAAGATGAAGCCTCGTCGGTTGTATTCGGAATGCCAAAGGAAGCTATTAAGCTTGACGCGGCAAATCAAATATTATCGCTTGAAAAAATAGCACCATACATAATATCCAAATTAGGATAATAATTCATGTATTTTTAATTGATTGAACTTAACACTATTTTCTAATGGGAAAAGGAAATATAAAAAATATAAGAAGTAAATTTACCTTAAGAGGGTTCTTACTTGGTCTGACTATCTATTTAGTTGCGTTGTTTTTAGGCGTTCAAATTATAGGTGATACATACAAGCTAAATAGTATATTTGATCTATATCCAATTCTTCCGGCCTTGTGGATATTTACCATATTCCCATTTGTGACAGCCTATATTGGTTACTATATATCAGGTAATTTTAATAATGTCATCAAAAAGCAGCGCAAACACCTGAAACATGAAGCCCATAGAAGTAACTTAGTTTTAGACTTTGTTGATAACCTTCGTCAGGATAATTTTGAAGCAGCTTTGCAGCTAAATGAAGAAAAGGATACACTTGCCAAATCCTTATTACGTTTACGCGATTATCTTATCAAAAGTAAAAAAGATGAAGAGCAACGTAGGGTTGAAGAAGAACAACGTAATTGGGTAACCCAGGGTCTTGCACAATTTGGGGAGATCTTGCGAAAAGAAAGTGATAACCTTGAAGATTTAAGTTACAACATTATCAATTACCTGGTTGATTATATGAAAATTAATCAAGCAGGTTTTTATCTCTTAAATAACTTAAGCAAAACCGAGAAATTTTTTGAGCTTACGGCTTGTGTTGCGTTTGACCGCAAGAAGTTTACCGATAAGCGAATTGATTGGGAAGAGGGCTTAATTGGTAGATGTGCACTTGAAATGGAAACCATCTATATGACGGATGTTCCTAACGATTACTTAAATATTACATCGGGTTTAGGTGAAGCTAACCCTCGATCAATTCTAATTGTACCATTAAAAACGAACGATGAAATATATGGCGTACTTGAAATGGCCAGCTTCAAAGAGTTTGACGATTATGAGATTGAATTCGTTGAAAAAACGGCTGAAAGTATTGCCTTAACCATTTCATCTGTACAAAATACCATACGCACTACAAAACTTCTTAAAGAGACGCAGAATCAAGCTGAGCGAATGTCGCAACAGGAAGAAGAGCTTCGTCAGAACCTGGAAGAAATGCAGGCTACTCAAGAAGAAAGTGACCGCCGCGAAGTAGAGATGAAAGGTATTTTAGAGGCCATTGATCATGCTGCCATTAGCTCCGAATTTGAAGTGGATGGTACGCTTATTAATGTCAATCAAAACTTCTTAAGAACATATAGGTACAATCCTGAAGAAATTGATGGACAGAATATAAAAATATTCTTCTTTAAAGATGATGTTACTGAACTTGATCAGATATTAACTGATCTGCGAAATGGACATAATTTTAAAGGTAGAGTTAAGCGCAGGACTAAAATGGGAGATGAAATTTTCCTATTAAGTACCTACACTCCGGTAATTGATCATGAAGGTGAGATTATTAAGATTCTAAGCCTTGAGAATGACATTACGGAACAAGTTAAAATGGAAGAAGAGCTTAAGCACAGTAAAGATGAACTGGGCGTAATGCTTGATGAAGCCAAGAAAGAAGTAACAGAACAATTTAAGGAAATTGAAGCGGTTAAAATCAGGAATGAGAAAACACTTGAAGGTGCCTTGGATGCCATTATTACTACTAATAAAGATGGTATACTCGAATTCTTTAACGTTGCTGCTGAAAAACTTTGGGGCTATGATAGATCGGAAGTACTAGGCCAACATGCCTCAATGTTATTCTCCGATGAAACCCAAAAGAACGATGAATTCATATCTGCTTTCATATCTAGTGATAAAGATAAAATTATAGGTGAGCGCCGCGAAGCACCAATAAAAAATAAAGTTGGTACTGAAGAAGCTGTACTTTTCTTATTGTCAGAAGCAAAAGTTGGAGAGGATCATTCTGTAACAGCCTTCATTCAGAACGTTGAGGTAGAGTTATTTTAAAGTTGTGATATGATAGAGGGGATTGAACTAAAGCAATATTTGCATGAGCTAAAGAAGCATACGGCTTATGATTTTAGCGATTATTCCGATAATTCTATTCATCGTAGAATTTTAAAGATTCTAAAAGACTACGATATTTCAATGGAGCAACTAATAGAACGAACAAAATCGGATAGTGCCTTTGTCGAAAAAGTTGTTGAAGAGATTACGGTAAACACAACCGAATTATTTCGAGATACACATATATGGAGTGCTTTTTATGAAAAAATATACCCTTCAATAAAGAGCAAAAAATTCATTAATATTTGGCATGCTGGTTGCAGCTCTGGAATGGAAGTCTATTCAAACCTAATATTATTAAATGAGTTAGGCCTATTAGATAAAGCGAGAGTTTACGCTACAGATATTAACACACGTATGGTGACCATGTCCAAAAATGGTCAATACAATTATCGCTTCAACTATAGGTACCTCGATGATTTCAATTCAACGCTTGCTAAAAAACCGATTAATGGTATTTCTAAAATCGATTTTAGCAAATATTTTGATATTGATGAGGACAAGGATACAATGACTGTAAAAGCTTTTCTTCGTAAAGTTCCTCAGTTTATCAAGCACGATTTAGTACAGGAAGAAGTGCCCTTTTTCAATAAATTCGATATTGTTTTCTGTCGAAATGTATTGATCTACTTTAATAGCAAACTTCAATCCAAGATATTTAAATTGTTTTATGAGCAAATGTATCCAGGTAGCTTCCTTCTTTTAGGTAATCATGAAGTTTTATCTGGTTTTTATAAAACCAAGTTTATAAAAAACGGGCCAGTATTTGTAAAAAATACTGCCTTTCATTTCAAATATTAGTCAAATGGCGGTAAACTATAGCATACGAGAGCTTAGAGGTGCAGCTGAAGAGTTGACTAATAAAATGGGCATTCCATTTAATGAATGGAGTCAATCGTTTTTAAAACGTCGATTGTTATACGCAACCGAAAAGCTTGGTATTAGGAAACATGAACAATTGCTCGAGGCAATTAACAACGACGAGCAAAAAGAAGAATTTTCTCGCCATATGACTGTGCCGGTAAGTGAGATGTTTAGGGATGCTAGACTATGGCGTACTTTGCGACAACACTTTAATGAAACATCATATAACGACACTATTAATGTTTGGATACCGGATGTGTCGACTGGAGAAGAATTATATACGCTTTTAATTTTAGCGAAAGAAAATGGCTTATCCGATAAGATGAACGTTTGGATAAACCATAACTCAAAATCGATTCTTAAAGATATTGAAAATGGGATTGTTGGCACCCGAAAATTAGACACCAACTCTTTTAATTACAAGCGTTTTGAGGGCACAGCATCATTTGACAATTACATTTCAGAAATTGAAGGCGGGTTTCAATTAAGTAATGATCTGCTGAAGAACGTAAACTTCGTACATGGCTATTTTCTGAATACTGCACCTCAGGAAAGGATGGATTTAATCCTATTTAGAAATGTAATGTTGTATTACAAAAAAGACTTTCATAACACACTTAAAGATTACGTTGATCAAAAGCTCAAGCCGGGTGGATTATTATGTGTAGGTGTTAAAGAAGTACTTCCATCTCCATTTTCATCTCGCTTCGAATGTATTGATGTGAAAGAAAAAATTTATCAAAAATTTAAAGTATTAACAGACTAAATATATCACATGAAGGGGCAATATAAGGCAGTAGTAATTGGTGGTTCAGCAGGGAGTTTTTCTGTTGTTAGTCGCTTATTATCTAAACTGGACAGTAATTTTCCTCTTCCTATCATTCTTAGCCTGCACCGTTTAAAACACGTTAGATCAGGACTGGTTGAAGGCATTAGTTTAAAATCAAACTTAAAAGTGATAGAGCCAAATGACAAGGAAAAAATTGTGGCTGGTAATGTATACCTGGCACCTTCTAACTATCATATGTTTATCGAACATGATGGCACTTTTTCACTGTCTACCGAAGAACCTTTAAACCATAGTCGCCCGTCAATTGACCATACCTTGTCTTCGGCAGCTTTCTTTTTTAGGGCGAAACTAGTCGGTATATTGCTAACTGGTGCTAATAAAGATGGCGCAAAGGGCATGAAAGACATTGCAGACAAAAAAGGTTATACAATAGTCCAAGATCCTTCCACATGCGATATTGATACTATGCCCAAGAATGCGCTGAGAATAATGAAACCTAACAAAGTTTCTTCTCCAGATGAGATACTTAGTTTTTTAAATAACCTAGCCTAAATACGGATGAAAAAATATAGCTATATCTATTTATTGGGAAGCCTTATTCTTGTAACGGCATTGGCGAAGTACATTTTTGTTCCAACGGTATTTCCACCGTTTTACTATACCTTCGAAATTGTATCCTTACTTTTAGTATTAGGCTTAACTTATTTTGCCGTTAAAAATTTCGATACACGAACAGGTGATACGGAATGCGAAAAACAATGCGCTCAACGAGATAAATTATTAGGTGAGAACAAAGAACTAAAAAGAAAAATTGAGGCTTTAGAGTTAGAGAAAACAAATACTCAAAATTATCAATCAAAGGAAGAACAGTTTTTATCAGCTCTGAATCAACTAAGTATTTCTGAAACAGAAAATGTAGGTAATGCTATATTAAAACTCATTGGCGATCAATTTGAATTAATTGCCGGCATTGTTTATGAAAAAAATGATGACAGCACTTCATTTCAAGCTAATTCAACTTTTGGAGTTGATGACGATTGGAAGGTTGAGCCGATTAAACAAGGAGAAGGTTTGCATGGTCAATCAATTGCAGAGAATATAGCTACTGAAATAAGTGAGATTCCCGAAGAATATTTTGAAGCAAACTCAGGCACAGGTAAGGCAAAGCCAGCTTATATTTATATATTACCGTACCAAATGGAAAATGGTAAAGCTTGGTTGATAGAAATAGCTTCATTCAAAAAAATAGGTATTCACGATATGTGGAATAAATACCTTGAATCGGCTGAAAACAAGAACAAATAATCTGTTGAATTATTATATATATGGCAAGATTATCGAAAAAACTTAAACGACTATTAACTGTAACGGCTATTAAAGAACGCGATTGGTATGTTCTTTCAATAGGTCTGTTGATGTTGCTATTTCTTATTTGGTCTGGTTTTTTATCCTTAACAAATTCGTATTTTTCTTTTGAGAATATAATACGTATTCACCGTTCTATTTTAGTATGGTTTATTGATTTACTTGTATTCTTGGTACCTCTTATTGTTTTATTCATAATTAACTACAATAAAACGAATAGCCTCAAACTAAAAGAGGAGATTCGACAATTACAAAGTAAAATAAACCTGAGTATTGACCTTGCCGAGAAAATAGGACAAGGGGATTTAGATAATGTAAATCATACGGAAGGAAAACTATCTGAAACATTAGTTAATCTGGGCGAAAATCTAAAGCAAACAAAAGAAAAAGAAGAAATATATAACTGGATTGCAAGGGGTAAAGAAACTATTTCAGATATTCTAAGGTCGCACAATAGAGTTGATGATTTAGCCGACGAAGTATTAAGAGGAATTATTAACTATTCGGGAGGAATACAGGGTAGTTTATTTTTACTTGAAGGTAAGGAATTGGTTAATATATCAACATATGCCTACAATCGTAAACGCTTTGAGAAGCAGAGAATACCGATAGGTAAAGGACTAATTGGAGAAGTTGCATATGAAAAAGCGATGATCTACCGAACCGAATTACCTGATGATTATTTCAACATTACATCAGGACTTCTAGGAGATAGAAAACCGAAAAGTTTAATTATTGTACCTCTACTGCAAGAGAAAGAATTGCAAGGTATATTTGAAATAGCATTTTTAAAAGATGCATTGCCGGCTCATATACTTGAGTTTGCAGAAGAACTTAGTAGTATTGTTGGGCGTACTATCTATAATTTAAAGATTAATCAAAAAACAGAAACACTTCTTAAGGAATCGCAGGAGATGACGGTTACACTAAAGAAGAATGAAAAGCAACTTCAGCAAAGTGCTGCTGAAATGTTAGAGGCTCAAGACGACTTAGAAAAATCCAACAAACTATTAGAAAGTCAAATTCAAGAGGTTGAACATGCGCAACAAAGGCTTGAGGCGCTATTAACCAATGCTTCAGAGTTTATCTCAATTTATAATGAAAATCAACAATTAGTATTTGAAAGTCCATCCGTTAAACAAATTCTTGGCTATAGTCCCGAAGATAAGATATCTGGTATGGATCCTGATTTATTGACACCACGTGGCTATAAAACCATTAATAATTTATTTAAGTATTTGCTTGAAACACCGGGTGGAGAACAATCAGCACAATATACCTACCTAAAGAAAAGTGGGCAGAAACTTTTCCTTGAAACAAAGGGTAAAAACTTGTTACATGATCCTGCCATAAAGGGAATTATTTTCAACACACAGGATATTACCGAACGTAAACGTGCTGAAAAGGAAGAACGTATGAAGAGTCGAATGCAATCATTATCTGAGAATTCGCCGGATATGATTATTCGAATTAATACAGGTGGTAAATTAGTATACGTCAATCCACAAGTTACTTCATTTATTAAGCAAGCCGGCTCAGAACTAGTCAAAAAACGTGTTAATGAATTAGACATTGACGAGAACTTTAAGGAATACATGATGAGTTCCCTAAAGGAAATTCGTAAGGGTTTAGAACAGCTTATTTCTGAGGTAGAGATTGAAACCGAAGATGGTATCAGAATTATGGAAATCAAAGCCATCCCAGAATTCAATGAAGATAAGGATCTGGAATCAATTCTTTTTGTGGCTCACGACATGACCGAATTCAAAAAGATTGAACAAGAAATAAAGGAGAAGAACAAAAAGATATCAGATAGTATTAATTACGCTCAACGAATTCAAACAGCCATATTGCCTGATACTAATTTATTGCAGCAATATTATCCGCGTTCATTCATCTTTTACCGACCAAAAGATGTGGTTAGTGGTGATTTCCCTTGGATGTTCAAAAAGGACAATTACTTCTACATAGCGGCCGTCGATTGTACGGGGCATGGGGTTCCGGGAGCATTGCTTTCATTCATTGGTTATTTCTTAATGAATAACATTGTAAGTTCATCCAATAAAATGACAGCTGCTGAACTACTTGATAGCTTGCATCTCGAAGTTCGACGAACTTTAAGACAAGATCAGGAAGGAGCTAATGGCCGCGATGGAATGGATCTGGCTTTGGCTAAAATTGATCTTGACTCAGATGAGTTACAGTTTGCCGGTGCTCATAATCCAATGTATTACCTATCCGAAGGAGAGCTTCAGATATATAAAGGATCGCGAAAAGGTATAGGTGGCAAACCGCTTCTTAAGAAAGTTGAGAAAGACTTTGAGAATAACGTTATTAGATATAAAAAAGGAGACCAGTTCTTTATTTTCTCAGATGGTTTACCCGATCAATCAGGCGGGCCGAAAGGACGTAAATACCAATCGAAAAGAATTAGAGAAGGTTTAACTGAGGCGCCAAATCAAACGATGGCTCATTTTGAGCGCCATTTTACCACTGATTTCTATGATTGGATGGGAGATTACAAGCAAGTTGATGATGTGCTATTAATAGGCTTAGAATTATAACTATTATCAAATAATAATACTACGGCTAGACTAATTTGTCTGGCCGTTTTTGTTTCTTTCAATTCATTATAAAATATTTCTACCACAAACCTGTGAACCTTTTCCATCAATCAATGTTCATCTTTTATACTAATCTCTTAGTCAAAAGATGTCGCAAACAAATAGTTTATCTAAAAAGGTTGTTATTATTGGTGCAGGTTTTTCATCACTTTCGGCCGCATGTTACCTTGCAAATGCTGGTTTTGATGTTACCGTGGTTGAAAAAAATGAATACTCAGGAGGAAGAGCTCGACAACTGAAGAAAGACGGATTTACGTTTGATATGGGGCCTACCTTTTATTGGATGCCGGATGTTTTTGAAAAATTCTTTAGTGATTTTAAGCGATCGGTTAGCGATTTTTATCAACTAGAAAAGCTTAATCCAGCCTATACTGTTTATTTCGAAGATGATTCACAGATAAGTATTGCTGATAACATTAATGACATCTTCAAAACCTTTGAGAGTAATGAGAAAGGAAGTTCAAAGCAATTAGCCAAGTTTTTAAAAGTAGCAGAAGATAATTATAACATCGCGGTAAAAGACTTGGTTTATAAACCTGGCGAAAGTTTATCTGAAATTATAACACCAACCACAATAACCAAACTTTCAGCTTTTGTTGATACTATAAAAAAGCAGGTTGGACGACAGTTTAAAAACAATAAACTTAAAAAAATTCTTGAATTTCCAGTTTTATTTCTTGGAGCCAAACCGTCAACAACACCGTCGTTTTACAATTTTATGAATCATGCCGATTTCAACTTAGGTACCTGGCACCCAAAGGGTGGTATGTTTGAAGTTGCTCAGGCAATTCATTCATTGGCCATTGATTTGGGTGTGAAGTTTAAATACAATAGTCCCGTACAAAGTATTAATATTCATGATAAACAAGTCAAATCGGTTACAAGCAAACATGAAAATATTGAGTGCGATATTTTATTAAGCGGGGCAGACTATCACCATACCGAGAAATTATTACCTAATGAACTGAGACAATATTCTGAGGCATATTGGGGTAAAAAAACCTTTGCTCCTTCTTCACTACTATTCTATGTTGGTTTTGACAAAAAAATTGACAATGTTGATCATCACACTTTGTTTTTTGATGTTGACTTTGAAGCACATGCTGAAAGTATTTACGATACCAAGGAGTGGCCTTCGGAACCCTTGTTTTATGCAAGCTTCCCAAGTAAAACAGATGATACGTGCGCACCCTTAGAAAAGGAAGCAGGTATCTTTCTTATTCCATTAGCACCAGGAATAGAAGATACGCAAGTTATACGTGACCAGTACTTCGAAATAATTTTATCTCGACTGGAAAAAAGGACTAAACAAAACATACGATCTCATGTTCTATTTAAAGAATCGTATTGTATAAATGATTTTGTTTCAGACTATAACTCTTATAAAGGCAATGCTTATGGTTTAGCAAACACATTAACCCAGACACATGTGTTAAGACCTAAGTTAAAGAGTAAAAAAGTAAAGAACCTCTATTTCACGGGGCAATTAACAGTACCTGGTCCAGGCGTACCACCATCTTTAATTTCGGGCAAGGTAGTAAGTACATTAATTAATAAATACCATTAATTATGAAACAGTTATTTGACACATCTAGTTACAGTTGCAGTCGGTTAGTAACAAAAACTTACAGCACATCTTTTTCAAAGGCAATAACACTTCTAGCACCTTCAGTAAGGCCAGCTATTTATGCCATATATGGTTTTGTGCGTTGTGCAGATGAAATAGTTGATTCTTTTCAATCCTATAACCAAGAAGAATTACTAGATGAATTTGAACGAAACTATGAAAAAGCCTTAGAGCGCCGGATCAGTATGAATCCTATACTAAATTCGTTTCAAGAAGTAGTACATAAATACAAATTATACGAGCTCGTAAAATCGTTCATGAATAGCATGCGAATGGACTTGTATAAAGCCGAATATACTACAGCCAAGGAATACGCACAATATATTTATGGCTCCGCAGATGTAGTTGGTCTAATGTGCCTAAAAGTATTTGTAAATGGAGATGATGCCAAATACGACAAGTTGGAACCTTTTGCCATGCGCTTGGGCTCTGCTTTTCAAAAGGTTAATTTTCTTCGCGATCTTAAAGATGATACACAAGAACTAGGTCGTTCATATTTCCCGAATTTGAAAAGTACTCATTTAGATAATAGAACAAAGCAAGAGATTATTAAGGATATTGAAGCTGATTTTGCCGAAGCCTATAAGGGAATAATACGCTTACCTTTAGAAGGAAGATTAGGTGTCTATCTGGCTTATCGCTACTATATGCGATTGTTACGTGAGCTTAAACAAGCAGATAGTAAAAAAATACTCAGTCAACGCATTCGCATTAATAATTTCCTTAAAATGGAAATATTATTAAAATCTTACCTTCGTTATAAGTTTAATATCCTGTAATTATGAAGGTTATATTACTGACTCTACTGTTGTTATCATCGTATGATAATCCTCTTGATAGTATTCGCATGGCTTATCATCAGCTTAAATCAGAAGAAGCTCTGGAGCAGTTTTTAGAGAGCATTGATTACATAGATAACACACAATTAGTGCCATATAAAGCATCCGCAATTATGCAGAAAGCGGAGTATGTAAGTTCGCCTTTTTCAAAACTTAAATTCTTTAATCAAGGTAAGCACATCCTTGAAGAGTATATAAAGAAAAATCCCAATAACATAGAAGCTCGCTACGTACGAATAATGGTGCAGAGCCAACTTCCTGGTTTTCTAGGTTATAAAAATAATATGGAATCTGATGCTGCTTTTATTCATACGAATATTCAATCCACCAACATTCCTATTGATTATTCTCAATTGATTCTAATAAACATAGATAAGTATACCAAAAAAGTTGAACCATGATACTATTTTACATTGTCGTAACAGTTTTAACATTTTTGGCCATGGAGGCTGTTACGTGGTTTACGCATAAATATGTAATGCATGGCTTTTTATGGGTTTTACATGCCGACCATCATGACTTAAGTAAGGTAACAACCTTTGAGAAGAATGATGCGTTTTTTATAATATTTGCCATACCAAGTATTCTTTTGTTTTACTTTGGCGTAAATCCCACTATTAATTTCAAGTTCTTCATTGGCTTAGGCATTTTCTTTTATGGGATGGCGTATTTCTTAGTGCATGATGTGTTTATTCATCATCGCTTTCCATGGTTAAAAAAAGCGCAGCACCGCTATTTAATCGGTTTACATCTGGCTCATAAAAGTCATCATAAAGGAGGAAAGTGTTTTGGTATGTTGTACGTACCAAAGCGATTTATGGACGAAGCAAAAAACATGACAGATACTTTTTCAAATGCCCTTTAATCAGCATTACACCTATTTAATAATAGATTTGGCCTGTATAAGTGTGCCATTAATTGCAAGCTTTTATCGCCCAAGACCATTTTTCAAGGAGTGGCGTTATTACTTTCCTGCAAATCTCATCGTTTCTCTTCTATTTATTATCTGGGATATCATCTTTACCGACGCTGGTATTTGGGGATTTAATCCGGATTATTTAACTGGTATTTATATTTTTAACTTACCTCTTGAAGAAGTGCTGTTCTTTATCTCTATACCTTATGCCTGTGTTTTCACATGGTTTGCAATATCATACCTTATCAAGCGCAATCCAATCACCGTGTTTCAAAAATACTTGAGTCTATTTTTTATCGTTTTACTACTTACATTCGGCATAGTGCATATCAATAAGTGGTACACTTCAATAACTTTCTTAATAACAGCTGTTATCCTCTTATTCTTCTTGTGGAAAGGAGCAGATCTTTCTTACGTATATCTGTCATATATATTCGTCCTTCCTTTCTTTTTTATGAGTAATGGTATTTTAACCGGATCAATTATTGAATCGCCAATCGTTTGGTATAACCACCAAGAAAACATGAATTTGAGGATAGGAACAATACCTGCAGAGGATAGCATTTATGGTTTCTTGTTGGTTCTTCTAAATATAGAATTGTATCAGTTTTTTAAACTTAAATGGACAAACAAAAAAAAGGCTACTGAATAATCAGTAGCCTTATATATTTTTAAGTTTCATTTGAAACTATAACTGCTTCTCTAAAGATAAAACTGCTTTTGCACAGCCTTCACCACCACCTTTAAATGAAAAAACTAAGTTGTAAACTCCAGCTTTTCGACAAACATAACTAAACTCGTCGTACGTTTTTCCATTGTATAAATTACTTGCTAAAACACGCGTATTATCTTTATCCTTTAGCTGTAAAATAATCTTATCGGCATTGGATGCTCCATTGACGACGTTAAATTTATACTGACTATTACTTTGCATAACAAATGAGAATTTGATATACCCGGTTTTTCCGTCTTTACTCTCTTTTACTAATTCTGCAGTAAAATCTTTAATATACTGGCTGCTGCCCATTTCTTTTATTGCAGCTTTTAATAAGTCATCCCCACACTGAGCATAACTCGAAACTGAAAACATAGTTAAAAGAAATAATAAACTATATAGTGACTTCTTCATTGGTTTTATTTTTAAGTGTTTGGATTATGAGGCAAAAATAAGATTTTTATAATATACTCAAACCTAAGACACAATGTAATCGCGTAAAGAATAAATTTCAGCAATAATACCAGCCAATTGTTCTGGAGTAATTTCAATGTGACTTACCTCATCCTGTACAATGATTAATTTACCATCTTTTTCAATTGTTTTCGGCTCAGTAAATTCGGTGGTGATCTTAATATCTTTATATGCCTCTTTTAATTTTCCAATACGACCAGCCAATTCAGCAAAATCAGGATCAGCATCGTAATTATTCAGAATAATCTCTAAAATATTAATAATATCCTTTTGCTCAGCAATTCTATTGATCAAATCTTCATCATTGGTCTGCTCAATTACTTTACTCGAAATGTATAATCCTTCGACCCAAGCACCAGTTACAATTAAAGATGATACATTACTACGCTTTTGATTACGTAAGTATGAATCCATTTTATTGAAACTGGAAATCGAAATCTGCATTAATGAATCCAAATTATTACTATTAGTAGCCAAACGTTTCAACGAATTAAAATCGAAGAATTGTCCAACTTTAATACCTTCGGCTAAGGACTTAATTGCAACTAAGTAAGATACAACAATTGTATTTTTGTCGTAAATATTAATGTAACCTAGGTCAGCACTATAAACACCTAAGTTCAATGCACGTTTATAACTTGTATTATAAGCATCAATTTGCTCCGAACTATTCAAAATCTTTTGTGAGAAATCAACTCCTGTTGACTTAATTAATGAAGCCATTTCAACAGGCGACGAAATATTCTGAATAACATCACTCATTACTTCTTCAGAAAGCTCTAAAGGAGCGTTGTTTGCCAATGAATCATTAAATGTTAATTCATCAGATGAAGATCCTTTTTTAGCAGATCCTGTACATGCAGATAATAAATAAAGACTCGCAAGTATTAGGGTTAAGTAATTGATTTTCTTAAACATATTTGTAATTTTTGATTCCAATTAAACAGATTATACTATTGAATACTATAAAAGGTTACTTTTTAAACAGTTTTAATTCACCTAAGAAGTCTAGTGATTTCTTCAGCAAATCGAAATATAGCACCAGATACATAAGTAGTGTCAACAACCAAACAACAGAAATATTGAACCACAAAGTGTCGAAATAACGACCAGCAAAATGTTTCTGAGGCGCCAAAAAGTGCGCTCGGTAATCCAAATAATGACTTGGCTCTGGAATTTGATATATTGGATCTACTACCTGTACCAGTTTATCGCCATCGCGTAAAATCTTGTTCTTATCAAATGTTTTACGAACAACATCTTCGATGCTTTCATTATGGTACTCATCTTTAATTCGATTAAATTTTTCTCTATTTCCCTTTAAATTGGACGAAATAAAACGATCAATTTTTGAATTTGCTTCCGTAAATATCTTTCCATAATGATCAAGAAGCGTTTCAAGATAGGCTTCAAGGTTGGAAGCAATCTCGGGTGTAAAATCTTTCGGATTTAACTGATCAAGATTATCAAAACCAATTACCGGTACTCGTTTGAGTTCTTTAGAAACTTCGTTATGTAATAATGCCAAATCATTTTCAAAAGCTTCGGCATTGTCCTCATTTACATTAAGGAAATGGCTACGGCACTTGTTAAGAATCTCCTGTAATTCAGGAATGTAATAAACTTGCTTAAAGTCAGAGCCACTCTGCTGTAACTCAACTTCAAAAATATTTTTCTTGTAATTATTGTGTTTATACTGATGCACCATCAAACCTTCATAAATATAACGAGATGGCATCGCCTCAGCAACAAATGGCACTTTATCAATACTGGTAAAATCTTTATTAAGCTTATCAAATGTAAACATGGCTCCACCCAATACCATCTGAGGTATCATTACTAAAGGAATTAGAATGTAGATGGTTACAATGGAGTTAAATGAGGCCGACAAGATTAAACCTAATATATTAGCAAAAGCTGATACTGAGAACAATGCTAGCCAGAACTCAAAGGTCATACCTTTAATACCCAATATATAATTGGCCACTGCAACAAATAGTAACATTTGTATGGCCGATAAGGTAAACAATAACAATACCTTTGACGCTAAATAACTCGAGCGACTAAGGTTTAAAAATGACTCTCTTTTTAATATTTTCGCATCCTTAAATATTTCTTCGGCACTAACAATTAAGCCAAAAAATAAGGAAACAATAATCCCCATAAAGAAGTATGGCGGAATGTTATCATTTTCCCTAAAAATATAGGTGTTGGACTCAGGGTCTACAATGTAGTGAATTAGGTAAGCTAGTATAAATCCTAATAAAGGTGCTTCAAGCAAGTTTAGTAGGATGTATTGTTTATTACTGATTTTTGCAAAGAAATCGCGCGTGGTGTAAATCTTGAATTGGTTAAACCACGAAGGGATACTCAATGATTTTGGAGGCGCTGAATCAACCCGTTCAATCTTCGGTAATTCAATATTCTCCTTGTAATGCTCATGCCATTCTTCGGGTTTAGTCTTCCGTTGATTGGTGTAATTTCCATATTCATCGATCACATTTGCATCGATAATATTAAAAATTAACTCTGGATTAAGGTTACCACATGTTCCACATTCTCCTTGATCACTATTGATTTGAGCATCTAAGCGCTTAAAATAAATAAGTGACTCACTTGGGTTACCATAGAATACTGGATAGCCACCAGTATCAAGGATAAACATTTTATCAAACATCTTATAGATGTCTGATGATGGTTGGTGAATTACAACATAGATTAACTTGCCCTTTAAAGCTAATTCACGAAGTAAATTCATTACGTTTTCCGAATCGCGAGATGATAAGCCTGATGTTGGTTCATCGACAAATAGCACACCTGGTTCACGAATTAACTCGAGTGCGATATTCAAACGCTTTCGTTGTCCTCCACTAATCATTTTATTTAATGGAGATCCAACCGTTAAATTACGGCGCTCATACAAGCCAAGGCTGGTTAATGTAGTATTAACCATTTCCGTAATTTCTTCCTTATTTTTATCCTTAAAGCAAAGTTTGGCGTTATAATACAGGTTATCAAAAACCGAAAGCTCTTCGATTAAAAGATCATCCTGAGGAATGTAACCGATAACACCTTCCACTTTATCATGATCCTTATGAAGATTGTAGCCGTTTATTAAAACTTCGCCCTCAGTTGGTGATTCATTACCGCACAATACATTAAGCAATGTGGTTTTACCAGCACCGCTGGCACCCATTATTCCAATCAACTTACCTTGGTCTTCGGATATATTTACATCACGCAAACCTATTCCGCCAGATTTAAATTGGAATTTTACATTTTTAACTTCGTAGGAAATGCGGGAAACGGACGAGTCAGACATAAAGTGCCCAACCACATCGGTGTAATAAACTGGTTGCCCCTTAGGTAATTTGATAAAACTTCCTTTAGGGAATAGGTATATTCGGCGATTGTTGATAAGCAGTCCATTCAAAAATAGATCCTGAGTACCAGTATAACGCACAAAATACAAGCCAGCGCTTTTTACTCTTAGAACAATAACATCTCCATCTAAAGCCCCTGTCTTAATATGGAGAGCCTTGTCTAAATTAGAATCCTTATCATTTACAATTAATACATCAGGAACATCTAACTTGTCCAACTCATTATTAACAGTATAGGATTCTATTGCGTCTATTTCTTCCTTTGGTAATTTAAACACATCGGCAACTGTATTAATAATTGCCATTCGCTGTTCGGTAAACTTTCGATCAGCATTTACCAATTCATATAAACGCAGAAGAACAACTACTTTTTGTTCTTTATTTAGCTTCTTATTTATCTTCTTACAAATTCCTAAAATCTTCACAGAATCCTTCATGGAGGTAAGTTTTACCTTACCTTCAGGCTCTTCTTTACCAAGCTTCGAATCTTTAGAGAATTTAAGAAAGAGGGAATAATATTCTTCAACAGCTTCGGCACTCAACTGCTGCTTCAAAAACGTTTTTACATATTCTGTTTCATTAGCTTCTACTCCACCATCCTGTTTGGCGATTAGGCCAAACAGTTGCATCAGCGCTTTCAGAATTTCTTCACTCATATTTTAAGAATAGGGGGTGTTGTTAGTCGGTATATGCGATGTATTCAAATTGGATTTCAACGATGTCAGCATACTCTTCACCAGCTTCTAACATGTCTTCTTCCTCCTCGTGATAATGCCAGTTAATAAGTACATCGTTTCCATTCTCTACTATTTCTTCAAATTTTAGAAGAATATCAAGAATAATTTTTGATGAAGCCGTATTGAAATATTCCAGCTTAAAGTTAAAAACTGTTTTATCATTTGGTGACTCTGAATACCCATCAATCCATTCAAGAATTGGTTCGTAAAACATATTGACATCTTCTGGTAATGAACGTCCAGAGATTTCAAATTGACCATTGTCTTTATCCAGAATTACATTGGGGGTGTCGTCAGTTCCCTTAATGTTAATAAGTTCCATATAGTGTAGATTTAAGATCGTTTAATAGTTGATGTTAAAATAAAAAAGCTCACCTCATCATTTAGCTCCTTAAACTGGAAATTTAGACGGCTACCTGATTTTTTAGCAATGTCAATAAAACCAAGACCAGCTCCTCCTTTTTCAGAGATTTTGCCTTCGCGCATTTGTTGTTTATACAAATCAGAAAGACCTTTCTTGTCAAGACTATTAACATGTTCCAAACTCTTTTTTAAATCCGGAACTTTTTCATTTTTAATCACATTACCTGTTATGATATTGTAACTTTCTTCTCCGTGACTAACCATCACAATGCCTCTGCGTTCATTTTCTTCTTCTTCAGTTAACGAATCAGCATGTTTACTAATGTTCTGGAGACACTCCACCATTACATTAAACACTTTTCGTTGAACAGAATTTGACTCTGACGTTTTGGCAAGACTTTTTTCAGTTAACGAGGTGAAAGTCTTAGTGATTTCCTGAGTCACTTCTCCTTCGTAAACTAAATTGATTTCATTGGTTTTCATGCTTTTGTACATCTGGTACGCAAAATCCAGAAAACCTTGATTTTCGTTAATTTTAGTCATTGTTTATAAGTGTGTTAAACTTTTAATACAGTTAATCCACATACTTTTTGTTCCACTTATGGACACAAAAATAAAAAGAAGCATTTGAACCCCAATAAAATATGGAGAATATTACTTCAATCATTATGTTTTAGTCTCATTTAAGTTCATAATCAGCAATAAAAGCAAGACGATGAATTAAATTACAAGATAGAAATTTAATTTATAACATCTACCTAGAAATGCTCTTACGGGAAAAAAAATGAATAGTTTGAAAAAAAGCACGAAAACTCCTTATTTGGCGGAGGAAAGGAGATTTTTTCATAGATGAACTATTTATAGTTCTTAGTTATCATCGATATTTTGCCAAAGACCACTCTTAGTCGAACTTATAGCTGCATCTAATACTTTTTGATTTAGTACCGCATCTTTACTCGAAAATGCTAATTCCGCATTTCTCAGAATAGCCCTTGCAAAATCTTTTACCATTAATCCATATTGATCCACAATATCAAACTTAATTTCGCGCTTTCCAATAGCTGTATTTACAGTTACAACAGCTGGCACATCGGCAAATGCATTAAATGGTAAATTCACTGTAATACTACCTGCAGTACCAACAATATCAACTTTCTGAAAGGCATCTGAGTTTGTGCTTATCTGAAACGTTGCCTTTGCGCTATCAAAATCCAAAATAGCGGTACTCATAACATCTGTTTTGAATTTTGGGTGATAACTCATTTGACAACTAATTTTTAAAGGCTCGCGCTGTAATATGAAACGCGGAACTGAAATGGCATAACAACCAATATCACGCATTCCACCACCCCCATATTCTACTATGTTTCGAATATTGGTTTCTGATTGATTATTGTACGAAAAAGAAGTGTGGATATAATTGATTTTACCAATATTATTTGTTCGTATATGATCATAAACAAATTGCCATTGAGGATGGTATTTATACATGAAGGCTTCCATTAAATATTTACCCTTATCGTCTGCTAACTGAACCAAACGTCTGGCTTCCTCGGTATTCATACAGAGCGGTTTTTCACACAAAACGTGCTTCCCTGCGTTTAGTGATTTCTCAATCCATTCCGCATGAAGGTGATTAGGTAGTGGTATATACACGGCATCCACATTGGGATCTTTTAGCAAGGCTTCGTAAGAGCCATAGCTGCGACGGATACCAAACTCTTTGGCAGCAGATTCGGACTTATTTATATCACGAGAAGCAATGGCAACCATATCAACCTCTGATAACTGACCAATCGGCAAAACCATTCGTTTAATAAAATGATTTGACACCCCTAATATCCCCAAACGTAACTTCTCCATTTTACTCCACTCTATAGTTGTACAAGTAATTATTACTTCCCGCCACTATTAAATTAAACTTGCTGGAAGATGATTTTAAAAAGCCTATGCTGAACCTGGACTTTCCTCGTAATGGGAAACCTACATAGGATTTACCATCGTAATTTAATAAATGAATTTGCTCATGTTCTGGTTGAGAAATTCCAAATTTGATATTATTCGCAGAAAAGTGATAAACATCTACATTTAAATCAATATTATTTTCAAATTCTTTCTTAAAGATTGGCTTTAGTTGATTGTTATATAATCTCAATTCTTTTTCTTGCGATAAAAGGTAATTAATTTTACCATTCTTCACGAAACAGTTCAAGCGATGATTACTGTCAATTTCTCCAATTGAATTAATATCGACATCGCCCGAAGCCAATTGTATTTTAACGATTTCGCCTTTGCTACTTGATGTAACTAAAGCATCCTTGCTGGTATTCTTACCTTCCAAAAAGAAAACACTATTCTTATTTCGCGAAAATGCTGTTTTTACGGGAACACGAATATTTCCTCTTCTATCAAGAATATAATTGTTGACATGGTCAGAAAAAGCAATATAGTCTTTATTGTTGCTTCTAAAGTGCTGAATACGCTGATTGACGACTCCTTCACTACCCTTAAACTTCCAACCAGGAACAATATTGCCTTTTTCATTATAGAGATAGACCTTTTTATTTTCGCAGCTAATAAAGAAACGATAATCCTTATTTTTGTCGTAGTCGACTACTGCCACTGGGTTGGTTGCGGGTGACGGCAAATTGACAGGAAAATTAGCCACATGGTTTCCATTCCGATCCAAAAGGAAAAGCTTATTCCTGGTATTAAATAAATATTGCAACTTATTGTTCTTGTAAAAATCAACTTGTTCGATTGCACCAAGAATAGGTTCATTTAATGGCTTCTTCCATAGTACTCGTCCGCTATTACTTAATAAATACAAGTTATTAGAAGCATCTTGTACGATAACTTCTCGCTCTTTGCTGTAATGATTTTTCACCAAAGCCGGCTTTAGTATAGCTGTGGAGTCTAATAAACTTTGCCATATGGTGCGAGGTTCAGAAGCTCTGGTTGGCAGATGTTGCAAATATAGCGTAGAATACATCATTGATCCAGTTCCACTTAACTGACATCCAATTGCATAAAAATTATTCAGGGCTTCCTTTTGCTCCGTTTTTAGCTGAGCAAATAATGGCGACATAGAATTCTCAAAAAACGTGGTCAGATGACCTGTTTCGCAATATAAAAACACATTGTCGCGCATGGAAAAATTCTCAAGATAATCCTGATGAACATTACTATTGCCCAATGTTTCTTTGAGCATGTTAGTATAAACAAACTGTTCTAATGTTTTTGTGGCATCGGCAAACACAATGTAATCCTTATAAAAAGTATAATATTTTTGAGGAACTTTAGGAAGGAAGGAATCAAATTGAGTTTTTAAAATATCATTAGGAAAACCTTTATAAATATCAAACGTTAGCTCACCATCCGGTCGATATGTTCGATATACCTTTTGACCGTTTGCAGTAATCTTTTCTAAAATCTGATTAATTGCTGCTTTTGTTCGTGATTGGCTATTAATCTCAAAAATCAAGCAACCATTATTTGCAATAGTTTGATGATCGTAATCAGAATACGCTAAGGCAAATTTACCGGTTAACTGACTAAAGTATTCCTTTTTAAAATCAATTTCATTCTGTTTAAAAAAAGATTGTAATTGTGTATAATTAGCATTCGTCTCCGATGAATTTTTGTAATAAGTACCTATTCGATCATAAACTTGTTCGCCATCTTTAAAGCTATACGATAAATAGGCTCTTGTTTTGGAAGGTAATACTTCGATTAAATTTGACTTTATTGGTTCAGCATTATTAAGCATTTGACTGTAAACACCATCTTCGCCTCCCGATAAAAAACCATTAAGCAATATTCCATCCGAACTGATATCTACATCTAATTCACCCCACTTAGATTGCTTTTCAAGTTTAGCTAATCTTTTATGCTCCGTTTTTAAAAAAGTAGGTTTCAATACATCTGAAATCCTTTGAAAGTTGACATAAACATTAATTGAAGCACTTTTTCCAGCCGTTTTCTTTATCTGTTGGAAATCTGATACAGCTGACCAATCCTCCTTACTTTTTAATTGTCTTAAACTCGATTCAACCAATAACTCAGATTGACTCAACAAGGCAAACCCACTATAAATTGACAAGAAAATACCATTTCCACTCACAGAATTATTTAATTCGTAGATTTTACTTCCGTTGTATTGGCGAGACGAAACGGAATAGTATTCAGGATTTAAATTATTTAAGAGTTCTTCGAGCTTAATGACTTCCTTTTTATTGCTAAATTGCACTATATAAAAAGCCTTTACATCCTCCTTCCCAACGGTATGAAGCGATGCACACATTGGTAATTTAGTAAAATCTTTTATCGAGCTTTCGCCGATGATATTAAGAGAATCAATATCTTTTAGAGGTTGAAGTGCCGCAGAAATTATGGTTGATTGAAATATATCTTCTTTAAAATCTGCTTTTTCAATTAATCGACTTTTCAGATAGTTAATATTCCTTGTTTTTATTATTATTCCTGCATTACTAGGAACAGCCCTTAAACAATCCTGCTGTTTATAACTTTTGTGTTGACTTAATTGATATAGTATACTAGCAAGTACTGCAACTGTAAGTAGGATAATTACAAAAGTCCAACTCCTTTTCATGCGCTTAATTAAATGTAAATAATTATTAGAGCCCTGTTTCTAATCTATGGTAAAATTATAAGTGATAAGTTAGTTGACCAAATTTCAGGGAATTTAGTTAGCGAACAATTAAAACTTTTGTAGTCTCAACTTGCGAACCATCTTCAGAGGATACATAAATTACGTATACTCCTGACTTGACTTTCTTTCCGCTAAAATTTGTTCCGTTCCAATAAGCTTTACCTCCCAAAGAAATAGTTTCATAAACCAACTTGCCGCTTACTGTTGTGATTTTAACATTACTATTTCGAACCAAACCAGTAATGGTTATATCTCCATGAAAATCTTCCCTGACAGGATTTGGATAGGCATAAATTTTATTAAAACTTGTCGCACCCTCACTAGCCTTTCCTTTAAAGGATACCAACCCTTTATCTGTTCCTATAAAAACATCTCCCGAAGATGGGTCAATCGCAATACTAAATATTCTGTTTGAAGGTAATGGGCTATTATCTACATTAAATGAATGAAATGTTTTCAGTCCATCACTTGAAATATGATATACACCGTTATTTTCGGTACCGAACCATTTTCGATCTGCTCCATCTACAGCCATGCATGTGATAATCTCTTTTTCCAGTAGGTAATCAGCCTCGTTACTTCCATCGTTACGAGGCACCTTAATTCGGCTTGCTACTGGATAATCTTCTTGAAAAATAGCCCATGGTCGATAATAAACCAATACTCCTTTATCAGTACCAATCCAAACGTATCCACTCTTATCTTCAGCGAGGCAATAAATTTTTCTTGTAATCTCTTGGGCAGATTCATTCCATAACCTTAACTGTCCTACATTTCTTTTGTCTGTTTCAGTGCTTGGGTGCTTAGGTCCTTTATAGATGTCATCCGTGTCATCGATTAAAGTACCATTTGGATTTATTACTAACAAGCCTTGACGATCTCGAAACGGGGTAGGAAATATTACAAATACATAATCATCCTTTGTAATTAATATTTGATTAGTACTATGATGCCCGCTCATTGTTTCATAAGTAAAGCTCTTCCAATTCTTAGAATCACCACTTTCTTTAACTTTAATGCCAGATGAAACCGAACTGTTTGACATCCAGATATTTCCATCACTATCTGAATCAAGCCCTCCCACTCTTGTATAGTTTGGTGCATACCCTGAAATATTTTCCAAAGCACTGTTATGTTCGTTATAATTCTCAAGTATTGAACTTCCTTCAATTTCGAATAAACCACTACCCCAACTTGACATATAAATCTGCTGATCGTTAATAGAGCTACTACAAAAGTTAAATGTATCCCACCAATACTGTTCCGTGTCTTGTTTGTCACTCCAGAAATGTATCCATCTATTATTATTTAAATAAGAGTATTCCACATTTCTTCTTAAATTATCAAAATCATTTGTCACACCTCCAGCAGATACATAAACCCCATCACTGGTACCTAAAATTCTAAACGCATTATTTGAATACGTACCATTGGGAACAAAAGAATAATCAGTGTTCCCTGATTTTACAACTAAACCATGCTGCTTATCACCAATGTAATACTTCTGATTTTTTTGAGAATATAAGCCATCGTTTACATTTATGCTCTCCACAACCTCTTCTTCAAATAGGTAATCTTCAATTTTCTCGATTTCTTCTAATTGTGTATTATATCGACTAATGGCTCTTAGCTCATTAATTACCAATTCAGAATTGTTTGAGTATATACTTCTATAGTTTGATTTTGAAGAAAAGAGCTGCCAACTATTTTCAGCACCTATAAATATTTCGTAGGGCTTATTTGATGTTTTTCTAACAGCCGCCATGCGATCTGCAAATCCAATTACAGAAACATATTCGTCGGAAACCCCAGTAACTTCTTGCCATGATTCAAAGTAAGCTATTTGTGGATCGTCTATGTCGGCTAAAAGTACCCCCCTTTCTGTGGCGGCATAAATATCATCTCCACTTATAGCTATTTGGTTAATTCGAAGGTTGGTAGAATTAATACCTAAATAATAGGTGTCTGCTATTTCTAATTTGTCAAGATCAATAAGCAGAATTCCAAACTCAACGCTACAATAAACTTGTCCATTATTAAAATAGAAATCGTTTATTTGTTTCGAACCCTGCATCTGTTTCTGTTTCAGTTCGGGGATATTAATAACTTGCTCTAGTGTAACTATATCAATATTACCATTAGTATAACCAACTATAACTTGATTATTGGGCAATGCACAAAGTGCAGATATATCAATATCGCTTAAACCGGAAACCTTACTTTTTGTAGAAAATACCTCTGATGTCTTATCATATATTAATAATCCTACCTCTGCCGAACAAAAAATATAATCTTCCGTTTCAACAATTCGAGTACAATTACGATAGGAAAAATGATCGGCCCAGTCACTATTGCTTTGAGCAAAGAGTGAAGATGCTAAAAATAAGATTCCTGCAATACATATTTGAAGCTTAAACGCCATAATTCTGCTTTAAAAACTTTATCAATTTTGCCACCGCTCTTGCTCTATGGCTAATTTTATTTTTTTCACTCAAAGGCATCTGTGCAAAAGAAACATCATACCCTTCTGGCTGAAAAATAGGATCGTATCCAAAACCTTCTTCTCCATTTTTATCCTTTAAAATCACACCCTTCACCTTGCCCTCAAACAACCACTCCTCTCCATCAATAATAAGTGCAACTACCGTTCTGAAACAAGCACTACGGTTATTAATATCTCGCAACTTATCAAGTACCTTTCCCATATTAGCTTCAGCATCTCTCTCTGGCCCTGCATAACGAGCGGAATACACACCAGGCACACCACTTAAGGCTTCTATTTCTAGCCCAGTGTCATCGGCAAAACAATTCTTCCCATACTTATCGTATATATATCGAGCTTTTTGAAGCGCATTTGCTTCTAGCGTACTTCCCGTTTCAGGTATATCGTCATTACAATTTATATCTGATAAGCTTTTTAATGCGAATAAATCTCCAACTCCTAGTTGAATTTCTTCTAGTTTATGTTGATTATTAGTAGCAAATATTAAATCCATTAAGATTGTTTTTTTACTTAAACGAATGAAACAGCAAAAGTATTTTAAACGATACGAAAATATAAACAAACAGGCGACTTAAGAAGTCGCCTGTAAAAAATATTATTTAGATTTCTGAAATAAATCTTTATCCGAAACTGCCATAACCATACCTCATTAAATCAGTACGTGGATTAATAACCAAAACAGGTATTTGGGCTGAATTAGCAATTATATACTGCTCATAAGCACCAAGTACATAGTCGTGGAACGATATATCCCTTGTAGTCATTACAAGTACCATATCCGCTTTGATTTCTTCCGAATATTGAACCGTTTCTTGTGAGAAAGAGGCATCACCACTTGATAATGCTAACTCATAGTCAATTCCTTTTTCCTCCAAAAACCGCTTGGAAAATACCACATTAGCTTTCGTTCTGCTGTCAATAATTCCTTCCTTAGTAGCAGAAGCATAAATAAATACCTTTGAATTGAAGAATTTATTTAAGAAATCGATCCACTTAAGCTTTTCCTTGTTTTCAGCCTTATAATCAACGGGAAATACAATTTTTAAATATTCATCACCAGCAGGTGGCTCCTGAACAACTAAATACGGTACTTGCGAGCCCACAATAACCTTGAGCGCCCAACTTCCGGTAAGCTTTTGCAAACCTTTCATACCATGTGTACCCATTATTACAAGCATGCAATTAAGCTCTTCAACAACCTGATTGATTGTCTTGAAGATAGTGCCTTCTTGCACTCTAAAACTAGGTTTTATCCCATGTTTCTGATTAACCTTCTCAGAATGCTCCAAAAGTTGCTTCTCTAATTCTGCAATTTGAGCTTCCTTTTTGGCAATGTGTAATAAATAAATATCAGCTCCAAGCTTCTTACTCATAACAATAGCATGCTCTACAGCATTATCGGCTATCGGAGTAAAGTCATAAGGAACTAAAATTTTGTTTTTTGATGTCTCCATAAAAACGTTTGCTGAATGTTCTGCAATAAAGGAATAAATATAGTACTTTTGAAATGATTTACAAGCAACGCTAGAATTGAAAGTGATTTATGTTGATGTTAACCAATAATATAGTAGCAATAAAACGTTGTTTTTTTTTTCAAATCATTCCTGTACTGATACTATTTCTGGTTTCAGCTTCAAATTTCCCACTATTAGGTAATGATCAATATCCACAAATAAGAGTTGACATTCAAGAGAATAAAAAACAACAAACACTTTGTAATTCTAAAGATTCCACTTGCTACATCACAAACTCAACATTCTCATTACATTGGGATTACTCAGATCAAAACTGGGCATTAACGCGTTTTCGCTTACTGCCAAACTATAACGAGTGGAGTAAATGGACCAAACGGCATTCACACACATTTTTTGATTTAAAGGATGGTAAGTACATTCTTGAGATACAAACCTCAAATGGTATTGAGTATGAAAAGACTCTTTTGATAAATGTACCCATATGGAAAAAGGCTTCATTCTATATATGGCTTGTTCTTACCATTGCTTTCTTTACCATATTATTTCTGGTCATCTATTTTTCAAAACGTATTAAAGTGGCTGAGCGAAGGGTAGAATTGCGGCTAAAGAAAGATTTCAGACTCAAATTAAAAGCTGGTCCGGAAAAAAGCGGTGTTTTGGCAAATGCTGTGAAAGAACAAGCCCGCATTCGATCACGTAAGTACCAAAGAGTAACGGTACTATTTGCCGACATTCAGGGTTTTACTCGAATTGTAGAGCATATTAACCCTGAATTATTAATTGATGAGTTGGATCGCTTCTTTTTTTACTTTGATGAAGTTGTTGAAAAATACAACATCGAAAAAATAAAAACCATTGGTGATGCCTATATGTGTGCAGGTGGTTTACCAAACAAGAATCGAACTAACCCCATTGAGGTTGTGTTGGCAGGCCTCGATATGCAACGATTCATGGAAATGAGTAAACTTAAGCATAAAGGTGATTATGGCTTTTGGGAGTTACGAATAGGTATTCATACTGGTCCGGTTATTTCGGGAGAATTGGGACGAAAAAATGTATCATTTGATATTTGGGGAGACACGGTAAACATAGCATCTCGTATGGAGAGCTCGGGAACTGCTGGTATGATTAATATTACAGGCGTTACGTATCAACTAATCAAAGAGTTTTTCGAATGTGAGTACCGCGGGAAAATGCCAATTAAGTACAAAGGTGAAACAGACATGTACTACGTAAAGAGAATCAAGCCAAACTTATCTGCCGATGAAAAAGGCATTACACCGAATCGTCAATTTTACACCAAACTACAACACATTCGCTTTGGCGATCTGGAGGAATACATTCTATCGAAACTTGATAATGAGTTGATGGAAGGATTATCTTACCATAATAAAGCCCATACAGTTGATGTACTAACTCAAATTGAAGTATTGGCTCGTGCCGAGAAGGTGGGCGATGAAGATTTATTACTGCTTAAAACAGCAGCTTTATTGCACGACATTGGTTTCATACTAGAATATGAAAATCATGAAGACAACAGCATTAAGTTCGCCAAAGAAATTCTACCAAAATACAACTATGTTGATTATCAAATCAAGCAAGTTGTTGAATTGATTGATATTACTCGTGTTGGGCAACAACCTCGTAATTTCCTTGAGAAGATACTAAAGGATGCGGACTTAGATTATTTAGGACGTGCTGATTTTATTCCGGTATCGGAGAGTCTCTTCAAAGAATTGAACATGCACAGTCGACCAATTGAAATGGAAGAGTGGAATAAAATGCAGTTTCAGTTCATTTCGGATCATACCTACTATACAAGTTCAGCACGGAAATTAAGGCAAGTTAACAAAGAACGTCAATTACAAAAACTCAAAGAACTGATCAGCTTGTGATAATTCAGTATTTTAAGTAAGAATTATCTATATTTGCTTTACGTTAAATTTTTAGAAGAAAGAAAAATGGCTAAAAACTTCGAACCCGAGAATAAGCTACCAAACATGATTGGTCCTGGAACAAAGATAAAAGGTGATGTTGAAACAAACGGAGATATCAAAATTGATGGTTCTGTAGATGGCAACATTGTATCAAAGGGACGCGTACTAATTGGTCAGAATGGCGTAGTGAAAGGCGATGTAAAATGTGCTAATTGTGACATCTACGGTAACTTTGATGGAAAAATTCAGGTTAACGAATTACTTTCTCTTAAAGCAACCAGCAAATTAAGTGGTGATATCAAAACAGGTAAATTATCAATTGAGCCTGGAGCTAAATTTACTGGCACGTGCAATATGGATGGCCAAACAGCTCAGAATACGGCAGCCACACCAAATGCAAAAAAGTAGCGCTTATTTAAGATATTTAAAGTATCCTTCAAGCTACATTATTGTGGCTGGTTTGTTGTTAGTATTGGAATTATTTTATAACAACACCTGGATACACAGTGAACAAAAGAAGATAGTTCTGATTAATCTTTTTATATCAGGACTCTATCTTCTTTTCTATTTTGTATTTCTTTTTCTTCAAAAAAAATACCACGATCAATCTGCTTTTATCTTTTTGATTTTAATGCTATTAAAATTTATATTTACAATTGCATTTCTCTTTCTTTTTCTAAATCCAACCGTTGAAGAAAACAAAAGAGATGTACTATTGTTCTTAATGAACTATTTTGCTTTACTAATAACTGATATCGTCATTAAAGTACGATTGATGAAGTAATAATTTTAAATTGCTTGCCGTTTCATGCGACACTTTAAACACGTTTTAGTTCTAATCGCGATACTATTTAGTACGCAAATCATATGCGCAGCTGATTCGCATGGCGAAGAGGCCACTGAGGAATTTGATCCTATGGAGATGATTATGCATCACATAGCTGATTCGCATGAGTGGCATATCATTTCATATACAAATGGTGATGGTGAAAAAGTACACATCACAATGCCCCTTCCGGTGATTTTATTTCACGATGGTCAGTTAAACGTTTTCATGTCATCGGCTTTCGATCATGGGCATAAGGTTGTTAATAAAGGCGATTTAAATTATTTCATGTACCATGGTAAGATTTATCTTACGGATGCTAAGGGCACAATTCACTACAACGATGAACACGAGGTGACTAATGCGAAGCCCCTCAATTTTTCGATAACTCGTAACGTTAGCTCAATGCTCTTGAGTGTGTTGGTATTACTTTGGTTATTCATTGCAATGGCACGCAAGTATGGCGATAAACCATCTACACCTAAAGGAATTCAATCTGTACTTGAACCGTTAATACTCTTTGTAAGAGACGACATCGCTTATGCTCAAATAGAAAAAGATAAGGCAGATAAATTCCTGCCATTTTTATTAACCCTTTTCTTCTTCATCTGGATTAATAACTTATTAGGACTGGTGCCGATTTTTCCAGGGGGAAGTAATTTAACGGGTAATATCTCTTTTACATTTGTCCTTGCGATCATTACTTTCTTAGTTACCAACTTTTATGGCACTAAAAGTTACTGGGGACATATTTTCTGGATGCCGGGAGTGCCGGTACCAATTCGATTGCTTTTATCAGTTATTGAGTTTATTGGTTTGTTTACAAAACCATTTGCCCTCATGATTCGTTTAATGGCTAACATTACAGCGGGTCACATTATCATTTTGAGCTTATTCTCACTCATTTTTGTGATGAAATCGTTGGCCATTGCGCCTGTTTCGATACTAATGGCTTTGATGATGTTTATGTTAGAATTATTAGTTGCAGTATTGCAAGCTTATATATTTACCTTATTATCAGCCTTATTTATTGGTATGGCTGTACATAGTGAAGAACATTAATAGTTAATTATTTTAAAAGTAATAAAATGGAAGGTTTGTCATTAACCACAATTGGATTAGGCTTAATTATCATTGGAGCCGCTTATGGTATTGGTCGTATCGCATCAAGTGCAATGGAAGCAATGGGACGTCAACCAGAGATTAGTTCTAAAATTCAAACTGCTATGATTATTGCTGCAGCTCTTATTGAAGGTGCCGCATTATTTGCTATCGTAGTTGCCCTTATGAAAGGATAAAAACACAAGAATATGGGATTATTATCAGTTGATCCCGGGTTAGTCTTTTGGTCGACATTAGCTTTTACACTTGTATTTGTTCTTTTAAGGATTTATGCTTGGAAACCTATTTTGCATGCGCTTAAGGTTCGCGAAGAAACCATCGAGTTTTCGTTGGCCGCAGCCGAAAAAGCAAAAGCAGAGGTGGAAGATTTGAATCAGACGAAGACGCAGATTATGAACGAAGCTAAGGCTGATCGTGATGACATGATTAAAGAAGCTCGGGAATTAAAGCAAAATATTGTGGATGAAGCTAAGTCTAAAGCGCAATCTGAGGCAGATAAGATTATTGAATCTGCTCGTCAGCAAATTGAGCGTGAAAAGAACGAAGCCATTCAGGAAATGAAACGCCAGGTTGCGGAACTTTCTGTGGATATAGCAGGCAAGCTATTGGAACAGGAATTAGAAACGACCGATAAGCAGAAAGCTATCATTGATAAGTATCTGCAAGAAGTAAACTTTAACTAGGACAATAGTTACAGAGACAGTAAAACGTATGAACAGGAGCCTTATAGCCAATAGATATGCCAAAGCTTTATTTAAGCTTGCCTTAGAACAAGGTAACTTAGATAAAATCAATAGCGATGTGAAATTGTTGCAAAGTTATTGCAATGAGGCCGATGGTTTTCTCGATCTTTTAATGAGCCCCATTATCAAACCAGGCCAGAAAAAACATGCAATTCACTCTGTACTAGATAAAAAAATCTCAGTTTCAACCATGAATTTTTTGGATCTATTGATTCAAAACAATAGAGAAGTCCTGATTGAAGATATCAACAGGGGTTACGAAAGTCTATATAAAAATCATTTAGGTGTGAAAGACGTTACGCTTTATACAGCCATTAAAATGGATAAAGAGCAGCTACAAGCATTGGATGATTTTTTGAAACAACAATTTAATGCCCCAATTGAATTAACACTTAAAGTCAACCCCGATCTACTTGGTGGTTTCAAAATAACCATTGACGGTAAATTGGCCGATGCAAGTCTTAGTTCAAAGTTGAAAAAAATGAAGAAGCAATTACTCAGTTAAACGTAAACTAAATTAAGATTCGATGGATACGATAAAACCGGCTGAAGTATCGGATTTATTAAAAAAACAGATTGCGGGATTCCAAACTGCTACAGATTTGGAAGAAGTTGGAACTGTTTTGCAGGTGGGTGATGGAATAGCCCGTGTGTTTGGATTAACCAATGTTAAATCAAATGAATTGGTTGAACTAGATTCATGTATGGGTGTAGTTCTTAACCTTGAGCAGGATAACGTGGGAGTGGTATTATTTGGCTCATCGCAAGCTGTAAAAGAAGGTGATTTAGTTAAACGAACAGGGCGAATTGCTTCAATTCAAGCTGGTGAAGGTCTTCTTGGCAGGGTTATTAACGCCATTGGTGAGCCAATTGACGGTAAAGGCCCAATTCAAGGAGAAACTTACGAAATGCCATTGGAGCGTAAAGCACCACAGGTTATATACCGTCAACCAGTACAACAGCCGCTTCAGACAGGCATACGTGCTGTAGATGCGATGACTCCGATCGGACGTGGTCAACGTGAGTTAATCATTGGCGACCGTCAAACAGGTAAAACAGCCATTGCCATTGATACCATTATTAACCAACGCTCTTTTTACGATGCTGGTGAACCTGTGTATTGTATATATGTTGCCATTGGTCAGAAAAGCAGTACAGTTGCCCAAATAGTGAACTCCCTTGAAAAACATGGAGCAATGGAATACACCGTTGTAGTGGCAGCTTCCGCAGCTGATCCTTCTGCAATGCAATTCTACGCACCATTTTCAGGAACTGCCATTGGTGAGTTCTTCAGAGATACAGGGCGCTCAGCGCTTATCATTTTTGATGATTTATCGAAGCAAGCCGTTTCATATCGCGAGGTAAGTTTATTACTACGTCGTCCACCAGGACGAGAGGCCTATCCAGGTGATGTGTTCTATTTACACAGTCGTCTTTTAGAACGTGCTGCAAAAATCATTGAATCGGATGAAATTGCCGCTAACATGAATGACTTACCAGATGCTCTTAAGTCGATGGTAAAAGGTGGTGGTTCATTAACGGCTTTACCAATTATTGAAACGCAAGCAGGTGATGTTTCTGCATATATTCCAACCAACGTAATATCAATTACGGATGGACAAATCTTCCTTGAGAGTGATTTATTTAACTCTGGTGTTCGTCCAGCCATAAACGTAGGTATTTCGGTATCGCGTGTTGGAGGTAGTGCCCAGATTAAACCCATGAAAAAGGTTTCTGGAACATTAAAGCTTGATCAGGCTCAATATCGCGAATTAGAAGCTTTTGCCAAGTTTGGATCAGATTTGGATGCTGCCACAGCCATGGTACTTGATAAGGGACGTAAAAATGTAGAGCTACTTAAACAAGGGCAATATCAGCCATCACGTGTTGGTCACCAGGTTGCACTAATTTATTGCGGTACTCAAGGATTATTACGAAATGTACCTGTCGAATCTGTTAAAGTTTGGGAAAAGGAATTTATCGAAATGTTAGAAGTTCGTCATCCTGACTTATGTGCTGAAATTGAAACTGGAAAATATACCGACGAAATTACTGGAAAATTGGCTGAACTAGCTGCCGATGTAGCAACACAATTTGTAAAGGAATAATCATACTATGCCGAATTTAAAGGATATACGAATTCGAATCAACTCTGTTAAGACAACAAGGCAGGTAACCAGTGCAATGAAAATGGTATCGGCTGCCAAGTTCAAGAAAGCACAGGATGATATCTCGCATATTCGTCCTTATGTGGAGCGCTTGGCAGGTATCATATTTGACCTTACACAATCGCTTGACGACAAGGTTGAATTAGAATGGTCAAAGGAACGTGAGCCAAATAAAATTCTTTTGGTCGTAGTTTCATCCAACCGAGGATTGTGTGGTGCTTTTAATAGTAATGTTATTAAAGAGGCTGAACGCTTGCTTAAAACTAAATTTAAATACCAATTTAAGCAAGGTAACGTCGATATTATGGCGATTGGTAAACAGGCTCAAAAGATCCTTAATTTACATGGCTATCCTGTTTCCAAAGAATTCAATGAGTTGTATAATGAAATGAGTTACCAAAAAGTGAAAGAAATTTCCACTGAGGTAATGGATGCTTATAAGTCGGAGAAATACGATCGGGTAATATTGATATACAACGAATTTAAAAACGCTGCTGTTCAAGAATTAAGAGCAGATCAGTTTTTGCCAATGCAGTTACCTACAGGTGATGATTTTGGCAACAACTCTGTTGATTACATCGTTGAACCAAATAAATTAGAGTTCATCGAAAAAGTAATACCCGAAGCATTACAAACCATGTTTTACAGGGTTATACTTGAATCACTTGCCTCGGAACATGGCTCAAGAATGACATCGATGCACAAAGCTACAGATAACGCCACCGAAATGCTAAGTGATCTTCAATTGTCGTATAATAAAGCTAGGCAAGGCGCCATTACAACTGAGATACTTGAAATTGTGGGAGGAGCTGAAGCTCTTAAAAAATAAATGACAAAGGCTGAAATAATAATACTTCAGCCTTTGTCACTTCGTATTTCTATTGTGTTAATTCAATACATCATTAGTCTTTTTTTCCTATATTTAAAGGAGACTAATATGAAGCCCTATGAAACGCAATCAAATTTTACTTCTCACTTCTGTTCTAATATTATTTATCCTAAGTTCCTGTTTACCCGGAGGTGGTAGTAGTTCGCCAGATAATCCGGCTGGTTTTTTTACTGGAATATGGCATGGATGGATAGCTCCTTTTTCCTTGATAATGGGAATATTCAACTCCTCAATTACCATATATGAATCATTTAATACAGGATGGTGGTACGATTTCGGTTTTTACATGTCAATAATAGCTGGCTTTGGGAGCCTTCAGTTATTTCGGAAAAAGAAAAGTAGTTAGCTCCCAGAGTACATTTTATTACCATCTATATTTGGCAATGTGATAAAGAATTTGCTTCCCTTTCCAGGGGCTGATTCCAGGCGGATAGTGCCGCCGAGCATATTTACGTACTCCTTGGAAATAGACAAGCCCAAGCCTGAACCTTCATATTCGCTTGAGTATGATATATCGGCACGAACGAAATGATCGAATATGATTTGTTGCTTCTCTTCTCTTATGCCAATGCCCGTATCGCAAATACAAAAATTAGCAGTATTATTACTGTATGAATATGAAACAGTCACACTTCCTCTTGGTGTAAATTTAATAGCATTTTTAATGAGGTTGGTAAATATGGAATTAAGTTTATACTCATCAGAATAAAAAACCTTAGATGATTGAAAGTCCTCTTCTTTCAATATCAGATCTATTTTATTCTCAGAAGCTTCAAATTTGAAAAAATCATATAAGTCACTAATAATACGGCGTATATCCACAGGTTTGATTAAGACTTTTTCAGCTCCTGATTCAATTTTTGAGATATCTATAATGTTATTGATGGTTGATAACATTCTATCTCCACTTTGCTGAATTAAATTAATGAAATAATCCCTCTCTTTTGAGTCGTAATTATCTGATTTTAGAAGTTCAGTAAAACCAAGAATACCATTCATTGGCGTGCGTATTTCATGACTCATATTGGCCAGGAAGGCACTTTTCATTTGATCACTTACCTCAGCTTTTATCTTCTGATCCTCCAATTCATACCTGATCTTCGAATTCAGTTTTAATTGACTTTGAAGATTCTTAGTTTGTTTTCTGACCTGTGATTTAAGAATTCGATTAAACACTAATAGTACTCCAAAAACTAATAGAATAAGGCCGCCGCCGAGAATAATATACTTGAGGTATTTGTTCCAATCTTTATTGGATCTATAATGAGGTGTTATCCATTTATCGTAGATTTTCTGATATTCACCATTAGCCATTATTATCTCCAAACCGTTATTCAAAATTTCAGCTAACTCGCCATAATTTTTTGAAACTTTAAAGCCCATATTTCTTTCTAGAAATACTTTATCTGAAGCAAAAATGTAATTTTTATCAAGACTCTTTGCGTAATACAGACTCATGATTTTTTGAGCGATCGCGCAATCCACTTCCTCTCTTTCAAGCTCATCTAGTAATTCTTCATAACTCCTAACAAAAACAAAACGTGCATTGGGGTTAAGTGATAAAATGTAATGAATTAACACATCGTTTTCCCATAAAACTACTAGCGGTGATTGAGTCGTTCGAATATCTCGAATGGAAAAATTATTACGATATCTTTTATTGTAGAAGAAGCAGTGATAAGTATTAATTACCGAGCGTGTATGGAAATAATCCATGTCCATATTATCGAAATAGTGAATACCGGCTACGGCACATGCATCACCTGTTTCCAATGCTTGATTCACCATACTCCAATCACCTGACTCAATTTCAATCTGATCATCGTATAACTTATTAATAGCTTTTAATATATCTACATTAAGTCCTACCAGCTCTCCTCTTTCGTCAACAAAATTGTATGGCGGATAACTATCACTAAGCATAACCTTGAAGTTATCATACGACAAGGCATCTAATGATATAAATATTAGAAAAATAAATACTATTTTGATTTTCATCTTTACCGTCCAGCTATCTCTAATGAAAGCTATTTAAGATGTACGCTTCTTCGTCAAAACAGTTACAAAATACCATCAATAAACTTGCAAAATCATTCTGCCGATTAGGGATTTATTTCATTGATAAGAGAACTGGTCTTTACATCAGCTAGAGTAACATATGCCTTATAACGTTCTCTTAGTATTTTTGTATCTGATTTTACTTCATTCAGTTTTATGGTTTGAGGTGATTCCTTTGAGTAGTTATTCTTCTTTAATTTTTGAAATGATTCATGAGCGGACTTGTTTTCCTCTACAAATCGACTAATGGTTTTATTCTTCATTTTAAAACCTGAATGATCCAACCATTGATAAATCACTTTTAAAAATGCCTTTTCGTCTGATTCCGACATTAATTTTTTAAACCAGAAGGCTTCACTATTCTTGTATTGAGCTTTTTTACTTTTTATGGATGCACTTATTTTTACACCAATCTTAGTAATAATATAAATCATAAAGAGTCCCAAAATTCCGCAGACAGCCAGCCAAGCCCACTTTTTAAAGTCTGCTTCCTCTTCCTGTCTCAGCTCCTCATTTACCAGAACCGGATTAAGTGCGTTTAAGGAATCCCTTAAGCTCACTAAACTCGCCATATCAGCATTTTCGACTATGTTAATTTTTACTTCGGGTAATTTCCGTTTATAGAATTTTCCAACGTAAGGATTATACCAAGTCAATTCAACTTCCGGAATGGTAAATGCACCCTTTTTCTCCAATAAATAGGAATATGTATCTATTCTTCTTCCATTAACTGACTTATTATCTCGATCATCGAAATACTTAGGTTCGGACCTGTAAATATTTCCAAATGGGACATCATCAATCTGTGGTTCATCAATGAATGATGGCAAGGTGCCATTGGCAGATATTGTGATGCTTCGTTTAAGTACATCACCCACTTGTAGGGAATTAATACTTTGGTTCCACTTGCCAGAAATTCGAGCGTTACTAGCGACTAACCAATGCTCCGCGTCTGCATCCTTCGGAATGGGCTTAACATTTATTTTTAAGGCTTTTGTAGTTAATTTCACTTGTTTTCCTTTGAAGTCCCCCACAGCAGGTGTTTCGGTAATGATGTTAAGAGCTGGAAATTCTAACTCACCATCCCGATAAGGAAAAACGATGTAATAAAATTCAAGTGCGGCAAATTTCTTCTTGCCAACATATTTTATGGCACTCTGTGTTTGCTTAAAAGATTGCACAAAAGCTCCGTCCACTTGCAAGTTTTCAATCTGAAGTGGTTGGGTAAACCAGGTAGCAGTGAAGACAGTTACCGTCACCTTTAAAGGTTGCTCAAGCAGCACAGAAGAACGGTTACTTTTGGCCTGAGCAAATGCATCGACTTTTTGTGCCTTTCCTGTAAAGCACAACCACAATAAAGCTATGATAATGCCTATTCTTACCATAATTTCTGAGGTTGCTTTTCGTTAGAGTAATACTTCTTTTTCTGATACTTAAAACGACGCTTCAAGAATTCTGATGGATCAGCTGATATTTCCCTCAATAAAACATTCTTAGCATTTTCTGCCTTTTGCGCTTGATAATCTTCTGGCGGGGCTTCCATTTCATCAGCCTTTCGCATGCCTGTTTCCTCTTCATCTGTCACCCGATTACCAGCTTTAGGCAGCTCCTTTACTTCGTTATCGGCTGATAATTCCTCATCCTTGCTTGCCGCCTTTCGTTCTTTTAATTCACCCAAATCATTTTTATTCTTCAAGGTAATAGCTGAATCCAGATTCATTTTGGCCAAGGAATCCATTTGTGCAATAAGGCGTTGGTTATTTTGCTTTGCTCTTTTTATGGCTGCATTGTTCGGAGAAAGACCTTCGGCCAGTTCAAGTGTTTCCATGGCCAGATCATTTTGCCCATTGGCAGCGTAGGCCAGACTTAGGTTATACATGGATAAGGCGTTGGTATCTTGCTTAAATACTTCGATGGCAGCTTCAAAATCACCTGCCTTATACAGCGCAACACCCTTATGACTATAGGATTCGAAATCAGCTGAGGCTTTTTCATAATTCTGCGATTCCATGGCCTGTTGCCCTTGATAATCCTTGGTATACCAGAGGTCGTCCCATGAGTTAATCTGAGTATTACATGAAGAGAAAAATACCAGTACGATACACCATTGCACCATCCATCCCTTTCTAAACCATAAAGCCAGGATGATGAAAGAAATCCAAAGCAATTGGAAACCATTCTCTTCCCATTCTTCTTCACTATCGGTATCAGCACTTCTATATTCTAAATTCTTCTTCACCATTTTAGCCAGAGCTTCAACATCTTCTTTACCCAAGCTTAGTGGATTAACATTTATTTTTGGGTGGTTTTGTAAGCGAAATAATTCGTTTTGATTTAATCGAGAAATAACAAATTCACCATTTTCTTTGAAATATGTGCCTCTGCTTAAACCTGGAATCCTTCCTCCCTGAAGGCTTGCCATTGCTAATATTTCAATTCGGTTGTTTGAGTTATCAGCATAATCAAGTAAAAGTTGGGTCTGTTCGATTTCAATATTATCCGTGACTAGTAGTAAGGTGCTTGGAGCCTCCGTTCGACTCATTACTATATCTGCCAATGCCAGCATATGCTTGTAATTTGTTCCTTGAACAGGCATAATATATGGCGTTAATGATTGCAGCTGATAGCTTACCAATAGATAATCGGTACAGGGAGAAATAACGGTATGAGCCGTTCCTGAAAAGGCGATTAAGCCAACTTTTGAACCTGGATTGGCTTTTAATAAATCCTGTATTTTAAATTTCGCCCGTTCTAATCTGTTGGGCGAAACATCTTCAACCAACATGGATGGAGATAAGTCAAGTGCAATCATCAATATAGCTTCGCTTTTAGTTCCGGGAACCTCCACTTTTTTCCATGTAGGCCCAGCCGTAGCAATTATCATTAGTGAAACAGCTACAATAAAAGCCATGAGTGGTCCTAAAATAGCAAAACGGCTACCCTTGATTACCATATAAGGTAAGAGATGAGGAGCTATGCTTTTCTTCCACTTATGTTTTTCTTTTCCTCCAAACCATACAAGAAGCGTAAGCAGAAGCATGGGCACAAATAACCAAAGCCACTGCGGTCGCATAAAATGAAAGAGTTCGGTATTTATATCTATCCAATCCATTTATTGCTTTTTAAATTGTGACAGGATAACCCGAATAATGATTAAAATAAAAGCTAAACCTATAGCCACCAATAATGGATAAAAGTAAAGGTGAGTGATCGGTTTATAGTCCTCTTCTTCAAACTCCATTGGTTCCAACGTTTCCAACTCTTCAGAGGCTTGCTGCAGTTGAGCTTGATCCATTGCCCTAAAGTATTTTCCTCCTGTAATTTGGCTTATTTCTTTTAAAGTGGCTTCATCAAGATCGGAACCGGGAGCATCGGGATCACCAATGCCTAAGGTGTAGATTTTTACACTATCGGCCTTTGCCAGATAAGCGGCATCTATGGGTGTCATTCCTTTTCCACCATCCTGACCATCAGTTAATAAGAGCATCACTTTATTAACAATGGTGTCTTGCTCAAATAACTTCATGCTCATTCCTATGGCTTTTCCAACACTGGTCATCTGTCCGGCCATTCCCACATCCGTTTCATCCAAAAACCAATTAACCACTTCCAATTCTGTGGTAAGGGGTGTTTGAACGTAGGCATTTGTACCAAAAAAGATAAGTCCCAATCGGTCACCATCACGTGTTTCAATAAAATCGCCCAATACTTGTTTAACGCCTTCCCATCGTGTATATCGGTTGCCATCAACTACCCAATCTTTACTGGCCATACTAAACGAAATATCAGCCGCAATAACAAAACTACGGGCAGTTTTCACTTTCATCTCAGGTTGACCTACAATCTGTGGACGCGCAAAGGCTACAATAAATGATATCCAAACAAGCAGCAGCATAATCCATTGAAAAATATTTCGTCTCGATATCCAGGCATGTCGTCGCAGTTTATCTCCAGTAGCTTCTGCAGCCTGATTAATAAAGGGCACCATCAGTGCTTCCGCTTTGCGATGAACTGGAGGCCATAACCAGTAGACTAGAATTGGCAATGGTAATAACCAGAATACCCAAATATTAGCAAATTCAAACATGATGCATTTTTATCCAATTAATACTCTCAATTTGCAGCAACTCTAGTTGTTCCGACGAAACACTGGCCTGATTACCTTCATAAATATGTTTGGTAAATATCTTTTCACTTCCTTCCGAAAAACCTGGTCCTTTTATTTTGGTTTGAAGAAATCGTAAGAATTGTAATCCTTGAATCGAAGCTAAATTATCTCTTCCGTAGGCTGTAATTGCAACTCGTTTTAACAGGCTAAGGGTATTGTAAATAATAACACTGTACTGTTCTTGTTCAAAATCAATGGCGCTCATTTCTGCTAAGGCCAAGCGCCTGTATTTATTCTTATTGTATTTATAAAGTTTCCACAAAGCAAATATCGTCAAGGCTAACAGAAAAAGCACCAATAGTATTGTCCAACCTGGAGCTGCCAAGCTAAAACCAATTGGATCCGGTTCCATTAATTCACCTATCGTATTAGTATCAAGTTCATTCATCGTTTTCCAAATATCCATTTAATTTGTTCAACTAGTGAATCGTGGGTGTTGAACTCCATAAATGGAATCCCATATTTTCGGAAATAGTCAATGGTAGCTGTTCTATTTTCAGAAGCAGCCTTTTCAAAGTTTTTAATGTGCTTATCGCTATCTTTTATCATCACCTGAAATTCCCCATCCGTAACAGGTAAAGCTCCACCGGGAAGATTAATTTCCATTTTATCATTGATCATTACAGCAATTACATCATTATGCTGAGCTATGGACGTGAGGTATTGCACACCTTGTTCGTTGATGTTGCTGAAGTCACTAATCACTACCACCACATAATCGTGAGTAATTACGTTTTTGGCCTTAAACAATACTTTATTGATGATATCTTGTTTGTCCTGCACTTTTCTGCGATCAACCAAGGCTTGATTCTTTGTTACTATGCTTTCAAGCAAGTGCATTAGATTTTTTCGGCTGCGTTTGGGTTGTATGGTTTCAAAACTGTTATCTCCAAATACCAAACCACCAATGCGATCGCCTGCCTTTAGTACTTTAAAACCACTTATGGCTGCCATCTGCGCCGCCACAACAGACTTCACTGCTCCATCTGAAGCAAAAAACATGGACGAGCTTTGATCAACAATAACAAAACAAGGACGTTCTTTTTCTTCGTTAAAAACTTTAGTGTGCGTTTGTTTAGTTCTGGCCGTTACCTTCCAATCAATGTTTCTAATATCGTCGCCATATACATACTTGCGTAACTCGGAAAAATCCAAACCTCTACCTCGCAGCTTAGAAGCATGTTTTCCCGACAACACGCTATGAACCGGCTGCCTCGGCAACAAACTAAAGTCGTTAACCATAAACTCGAGGCGCATCAATTCATCAAGAGTACATGCTATTTCCTTTGGAAGCTGTTTCATCAGGTCGAATTATAAAACGGCAACAGATTTAACTAATTCATCAATAACCTGATCAGGGCTTACACGCTGAGCATTGGCCTCGTAGCTCAAAATTAAGCGATGACGCAATACTTCATGAATGACCTCACGAACATCATCTGGTTCAATGTAAGTTCGTTCATTTAGCCAGGCCATGACACGGGCACATTTCTCAAGCGCTATTGTTCCGCGTGGACTAGCACCAAAATCGATCCACCTATCCAAATCTTCACTGTATTTAGAAGGATTACGAGTGGCATTAATTAAATCAACAATGTATTTACGAGAGGCTTTCGACACTTCAATTTTCTTGATTTCTTCGCGAGCTTTAAAAACCACCTCCTGCGAAATGGGTTTATTAGTAATGAATTCTCCACGACTTTCAGCACTAACTAATTCCAGTATCTTCTCTTCTGATTCACTATCGGGGTATTCCATCAGGATTTTCATCAGGAAACGATCCATCTGCGCCTCGGGTAAGGGATAAGTTCCTTCTTGTTCCACTGGATTTTGAGTTGCCATCACAAGAAATAGATCTTCCATTTTATAAGTTTTACCAGCGACAGTTACCTGACGCTCTTCCATAGCTTCAAGTAAAGCTGCCTGTACTTTGGCCGGAGCACGATTTATTTCATCAGCTAAAACCAGATTGGCAAATATCGGACCTTTCTTAAAAACAAAAGGATCCTTTAACTCAGGTTGAAAAATCTCTGTGCCGGTAATGTCAGATGGCAATAAATCAGGTGTAAACTGAATACGTGACAAACTAGCTCGCAACTCTTTTGACAAACTTTTTATAGCTCTGGTTTTGGCCAAACCAGGTAGGCCTTCTAATAACAAATTGCCGTCAGCCAAAAAGACCACCAATATTTTTTCAACCACTCCCGATTGACCAATAATGGATTGGTTAATTCTATTTTGCAGTTCTTTGATTTTCTCTAGAGCATTCATAAGGTTATATCTAGTTTCTATGGGTACAGCCCATAAATGATATTCATATTACGGTTTCATATACACACAGCAATATACCTAAATGAATTGTTATTAGAAAGGGGTAATACTACACTATTAGATGAATTAACCATTATTTCAAGCGTCACTTAACAATGCTTATAGGCACAAGTAATAGCAATTGGATAAAATCATACTTGCCAATACAGACCTTATCCATATTTTACATCAAGTCAATCAAAGCGCCCAACAAGATCGGCATTAAAATAAATGTAATTCGGAACATCCCATCTTGAATTTCTTCGTATTAATCCAATAGAAACTTTCCCTTTTAAATTCAATTTTATTGTGCAAACAGAAACTTCGATATATCGAAATGACCGAACCACAAATGACACAAGTTCACCGATTCTTTTCTAAAAAAACATTGACTTGCTTTATCCGTAATAATATTTTAGATTGTCACTCATACCATATTTTGTACGATCGCGTTTATCAAGCCGTTTTAGCCGGCCAAATTTATATTTGGCACAATCTTCACAAAAACCAAATCCATTACAGTATTCTCTCGATACTCCTCAAACGATTGCGGAAAGCAAATTCAAAGCAAACAATTACTTAATTCACTGCAAACCTTCCTCTTAACACTTCATCACATTGTTTATCTCTTCCATTCTAAGTATTTTGCATACTTCTAAAATCCACATTATGAAGTTAATTTATCTAGCAGTACTTATTACGCTTTTCGCCTCTTGCACATTTAGCAAACAGACTCTTATTTCGCCTGATTCAAACATTCAGCTCAATTTTGAAAACAATGAAGGACAAACCATGTATTCGGTGATTAAAGGCAAGGAAATAATAATTCAACCTTCATTACTTGGCTTTAATTTTAAAGAACAAGGAGCACTAGACAGCAAATTTAGAATTCTTGGCACCAAAAATAAATCGCACGATGAAGAATGGACTGCGCCATGGGGGCCGAATAAACAAATACATAATGAGTATAACGAATTAGAAGTTAGACTTCTTCATGAAACTAGTAAAATTAAGCTTCACCTTATATTTCGAGTGTTCAACGATGGTGTAGCATTCCGATATGTCTTCCCTGAACAGGAAAATTTGACCGACTTTGTTATATTGGATGAATTAAGCGAATTTGCCTTAGCAGATAATCACACTAGCTGGTGGATCGAAGCCGATTACGACACATATGAAAAGCTATATAAGAAAACACTCGTATCAGAAGCAACTCATGTGAATACGCCAATAACTATGCGCAGTAAGAGTGGTACACATATTAGCTTGCACGAAGCAGCCCTCACCGATTATGCTGGAATGACACTTCAATTAAAAGAAGGTAGCAATACCTACGTAAGCACATTAGTACCTTGGGCCGATGGCACAAAAGTTAAGGCCTCTGCCCCATTCAAAACACCATGGCGAACCATTTTAATTACCGATAATGCTGCACAACTAGTAGAATCTAATACAATACTTAACCTAAATGAGCCCTGTAAAATAGTAGATACTTCATGGATTGAGCCAATGAAATACATTGGTATTTGGTGGGGCATGCACATTGGTACTGAGACTTGGGTGGAAGGCGATAGGCATGGAGCCACAACCGAAAATTCGAAGCGTTACATCGATTTTGCAGCTGAAAATAACATTGGTGGAGTCGTTATTGAGGGTTGGAACTCTGGATGGGATAAATGGGGAGCAAAGGATGCTTTTGACCATGTATCATCGGCTTCTGATTATAATCTGGAAGAAGTTGCCGCATATGCCAAAACGAATAATGTTGATTTAATTATGCATCACGAAACTGGCGGTGATGCCGAGGGCTACGAAAAACTAATGGTGCCCGCTTTTGAACTTTGTCAGAAATTAGGAATTAGAGCCTTGAAAACAGGTTATGCAGGAGGTATCTATCCTCGAGGTGAGCACCACCATGGTCAATACATGGTTCGCCATTATCAAAAGGTTGTTGAAACAGCAGCTAAGTACGGTATCATGATAAACGCCCACGAACCCATTAAAGCCACTGGCAAACGCCGCACTTGGCCAAACATGATGACACGCGAAGGTGTAAGAGGTATGGAGTGGAATGCCTGGAGCACAGGTAATCCACCATCACACACTTTAATCATTCCTTTTACACGTATGCTAGGCGGTCCGGTTGATTATACCCCGGGTACCTTTGATGTAATGCTTACTAATTTCAAGAATGAACGTGTTGCTTGGAATACGGATGATTTAAGCGTAACCAGAGTACATACAACATTGGCCAAGCAATTGGCGCTTTCGGTGATCTTATATAGCCCACTGCAAATGGCAAGTGATATAATCGATAATTACGTTGACCACCCTGCCATGAAATTCCTGAATGATTTGGATGTAGATTTTGATGAAACCAAAATACTAAATGCATCAATTGGCGAATACATAACTATGGTTCGAAGAAGTGGTAGTACCTGGTACTTGGGAAGCGCCACTAATGAAGAAGCTCGAGAAATTGATATCAATCTCGATTTTCTGGATGCTGGTAAAGTGTACGATGCTATCATCTACGCCGATGCCGAAACAACTCATTGGGAAACAAACGCAACGGATTACACCATTCAAACTGCCACTTTCAAAAAAGATGATACATTAATGCTTAAACTTGCATCTGGAGGAGGCCAAGCAATTGTTTTTAAGGAAAGTAGAAAATAAACCAACTAAAAATACTCAAAACACCTCTCACCGTTGGGAGGTGTTTTTTATTACCTCATCTTTAAATTGCTCCACCTTAATAAGTTGATTCACATCGTAACCTCTTTTCACAAGTTTGTCGAGCAATTCTTCATACAGCGAATCTTCAATAATGGGTGTTCTCGATAATATCCAAAGGTATTTATCAGAGCTGCTACCGATAAGCGCCCATTGGTAATCCTTATCTAAATCTAGCACAAAATAATCGCCATAAAAGATCCAGAAGAAAGATACTTTTAGCTTGGAGGGAATAGTTGGATTAGGGATTTTTGCCTTTCCTATGGCCTCAGATCGCTCCCCATTAAGTGATCCTTTATAACCAGAATTAATCACCTTTAATTTGCCATCGGCACGAAATGAATAATTAGCAGTAACACCAACCATATCACGCTCAAAACGATGATCGTATCGTGCAATTTCATACCATGTACCCAAGTACCGGTTGATATCTAATTCTTTTACAACTGTTTTATCAATCATCGATTCTTGACCATTACATGCAGTGAATAAAAAGACCATAACCAAGCCTAAACCTATATTTTTTCCCATTCCTCAATTCCTCCTGCAATAATTTTAAATAATGGGTGTACATCAAAGTGATCGTTATTTATGTACGTACTGTATTTCTGTATGTCTCTCTTTTTTAACTTTAATAATAGATGCTGAATTTCAAAATCCATTTGTCCATTTGTTACATCAATAAATTCCACCGCTTCTATTTCAACAAACTTAGTCCTATCAAAGTTATAGCCTCTAGTATTTGCCTCGTCCCATACTTTCTGCAAATAGTAATTAATCGAATTAATAGGTTTTAGTGTTGCTTTGAAACGATCCAGTTGCGGGTGATTTTTATAGCCTTTCGTTTTACCTTCTAAGACATTCTTAGCTAACAAGGTTTCACGCCATAATGCAACAAGTCCTTTCGCATCAAGGTATTTTGGGTGAAGCGACCAAATTCTCATCTTCTTTTGTTTAATTTATTATTACAATAACTATAACAAGAAAGAGTCAAATAAGATCATTCCAATTACAAACAACGCATTTCAAGCAGACAGGTTACTAAAATTTAATCACAAAGATAATGGGCTGATACTTGATATTTACTTTCGCTTTTATCTATAACCAATACACCACTGTCAGTAGCGTTTAACTCTCCAAGCAGGTCTCCTTTATTGTTCCAAAAGGCACTTCTACCACCAGCTTCCGCTCCATAGCAACTTCCTACATAATTAGACATTAGCACGTCCATTGAATTTCTTTGTGCATACCCACTAAGCTTTCCATGGGCTCCTTCGATACTTGCTGGTGTATAAAATATACTGGGTAAATAAATAGTGGCTCCATCCTGCGATGCCTTTTGCGGATGTTCCTCGTGTTCGATATCCGCACAAATAGCAGGAGCAAAATGCTCATCATTGAGGCTAAGTATTGGAGCTTCTTGCTGTGATGGCACATAAAATTTTTCCTCTCCATCGTGAAGAAACTGTTTGGTATACATGTCTAAATAATCATTAGGACCAAGCATGTAGGCACCAATGTGTAATTGTTTATTTTTATAGATTGGCGCGCCAGCTACAATGTGCATGTTATAATCTTCGGCTTTATCTACCAATATGTTAATGGCTGCATCAAACTCCGTTAGCGCTAGCTTGTGGCCTTGCTCTCGCACATAACCCGTTACGGATAATTCAGGAAATATCAACAGTTCAACACTATGTTGAGCGGCCAGATGTATTAAACGAAAATGCTCTTCTACATTATCATGAATGGCTCCTTGGACAGGATTTGATTGAGCAGCTGCAAATATCATAGGTGTATCGATTTGGGACAGTGCGAATATAGTAATACCGTTTACAAACCAAAACGATTGATAAAAAAATCAATCTGTGCTTTTGTATCGGCATTAACCATTGTAATTAGCAAAATGATTTATCA
>NZ_JBNGOY010000026.1:0-79985 GCF_050589805.1 Carboxylicivirga fragile
TCCACTTTAGGGGAGGTTTGGAGGGGTAGAAATAAAGGTTAAGTTTTAATCTATAAGTTGTCTGGATTTTAAATTCACTTTTGAGACAGCCCCTTAAATTCTTTAATGATATAAATTCCAATTATTATCTAATAAACTATACAATTATTTGCCCTTCAATCGTCAAATCTTTACAGGATGAATCAATACTTATTAAGCGTATATTATAAAATTCATTCTTTTCTACTTTTCCTTCAATAGGAAATTTAACCATGACATAGTGTTCGCCATACCCTTTAGCCCAGCCATCATTAATAGACTCCACTAATATGTTTTGTGATCGTTCTAATAATCGACGTCGGTAATTAATGCCGCTTTGAATGGCTTGTTCTCTAATAAATTTACTTCTCTGATTCTTGACTTGCTCTGAAACAACATCAGTCATACGAGCAGCACGGGTATCCTCGCGCTTAGAATATTTGAAAGTATGAACATGCCCAAAACCAATGGATTCAATAGCTTTTACTGAATCTAGAAAATCCCGTTCTTCTTCACCTGGAAATCCTACAATGATATCAGTCGTGATATTGAATAAGGGATTTATTGCCCGAACTTTATTAATAATTTTCTGATACGAACGAAAGGTATACATACGGCGCATCTTAAGCAGAATGGATTCGGATGCGCTCTGTAAACATAAATGCAAATGCGGTGTCATCTTCGGGTGTGACAGCAACTTAAAAAATGCATCATCAAAACCTTCTGGTTCAATGGAAGAAATCCGAACCCTGAAATCAAGTTGTAAATTCAATATTTGACCAAGTAAGTCAGAAAAACCAATACCTTCGTGATTGTAGCGACTTATATTAACACCCGTAATCACCACTTCCTTATAACCGAAGTTGATTACCTCCCTAATATTTTCAAGGATATCTTTAACAGGCCTACTACTTGCTCTTCCTCTTACTTTAGGAATAATACAAAACGTACAAAAATTATCACAACCATCTTGAATCTTTATCATACTACGTGTATGAAAAGTTTCGGCGGCAGGTGCATAATTAAATACTCCTCCTAAACTTTGATTAGATGGCAAAATTTCCTTTTTGAAATGCGCCTCTACTAGCTCAGGAATTGCACTTTTTTGATCGTTACCTACAACATAAGCATTGGGATATTTCTTTTCAAGTTGTTCTTTGTGGTGATTAGCCATACAACCTGTAATAACCAACATACCATTGTGCCCGTGTTTCAAAGCATTATTAACAACGTATCGCGATTTCTGATCGCTTTGATTGGTTACTGTGCAAGTATTTACAATAAACACATCGGTATCCTTACTTTCTTCCACAACTTCATACCCTAACTTCACAAAACGCGAAGCAAGCGCATCTGTTTCAAACTGATTTAATCGACAACCTAAGGTTTTAAACCCAACTCTTCTTTTCGCTAAAAACATCAAACACCTTATACTTCAAGCTTATCTTGAAATTTATCAGCAGCTACTAATTCACCTTCCAACGAAAATTTCGCAGCTGAACTTATTTTAATCTTCACAAACTCACCAATAAGATTTAAATCATCGGACTGAAATCTAACAATTAATTTTCCTTCAGTATGCCCAGTCAGATATCCCTTCTTGCGGTCAGAGTCTCTTACCAACAAGGTAAACTCACTGTTAAGCAACTGTTTATTATAATTTAAAGATCCAGCGGCCAAGTCTTCAGTTAGAAGTTCAAAGCGCTGCTTTTTTATTGTTGCATCAACATCATCATCCCAGCTATAAGCAGCTGCTCCCGGGCGTTTCGAATACATAGCTATGTACGCCATGTTATATTGAAATTCCTTAAAGGCCTTTCGTGTATTCTGAAACTGTTCTTCACTCTCACCAGAAAAACCTACTATTATATCTGTAAAAAGAGTCGCTTCTGGTAATAATTCCCTAACCGCATCAACAGATTCGCGGTACTTTTTCAAAGAATGCTTCCGATTCATCTTAATAAGCACCTTGTCGTCGCCCGATTGCAGAGGCAAATGAATCTGGTTCGCTAAACATTTATAACGTGCGATAACTTCAATCACCTCTCTATTCATATCACGTGGATGTGGTGAGGTAAAATACACCCAGAACAGATTTTTTGTCGATTCCCCAATCTGTCCAATCGCCTCCAACAATTGAGCAAATGATATTTCTCCCCCTTTTTTATCCAAGCCATATGAATTAACATTCTGACCAAGTAAAGTGATAGACTTATACCCTTTAGCAACTAACCCCTTAACTTCCTCTAATATTTCTTTGGACGGACGACTAACTTCTCTTCCTCTTGTATATGGTACAGCACAAAACGAACAAAACTTATCACAGCCATTCTGTATAGGGATAAAAGCTTCAAACGAACTGTTGTATTTTGGCTTAACCTTCCAAAAGAAATTGATTTCTTCCTTAGGGTTCAAATTTTCATTTACCAAACCTGATGGAGTCGTAATTCCATATTGCGATAACATTTGTGGAAACTGTGGCAATTCACGCATCGCAAACACCATGTCGAACAATTTAAGGAATTGCTCCTTATCAGTTGGTAATATACACCCACTAATAAAAGTTATAAGATTGTGAGATTGCTTGCGCTTGTTCCATTCGGCAATTTTAGAATACACCTTATCAATAGCTTTTTGCCTCACCGAACAAGCTAAAATACCGATCACATTGGCATCCTTCTCCTTATCACATTCCTGATACCCCATCCCCTCTAACACACGCTTAACACGTTCACTATCGGAGTGGTTCATTTGACAACCTAAGGTCAATAAATAATATTTCATTGTTCTTCCCTTGTCCCTTTATTACAATCTTTTTAAAAATACTTTCCGAAATATTATTTAGAAATAAACTTCGGCATGTATATTATCTGTACTAACACCTTGCTCTTCTAAAATATCATATACGTCATGTATCATATTACAATTGCCACATAAAAAATATTGAGCTTCTTTTCCAAAAGAATTTTGCTTTAGATAAGCAGTTACCCTGCCATGGAAATCGCCGTCCTTATCTTGCGATGTACATAATTTATAGCTCTTCTTATTGTACACATTAGCATCATAGGCCTCAGATGCATACTTAACACCATGTAACAAAGTATAGTTTAAATCGGGCTTAGACAGCACAAAACTATGAAAAGGTGAAACTCCGGTACCACTTGCTATAAATACATACTCTTGGTCAACCGAACTATTGTTATCAATCGTAAAATAACCTACTGGTTCTTCAACAACTACATAACCACCCTTTTGTAATTTCTTCAGACTAGGTGAGACCAATCCATTTTCTACTTCTTTAACTAGTATTTCTAAGTATTCATCCTTTTCTGCACTGTAAATAGAATATTCGCGTGTATGTATCCCATTTGGAGGCCCTACGCAGATATGCTGGCCTGCTTCAAATTCTAATTCTTTTCGCTCAAACCTTAAAACAAAAGTCGTATCATTAATATGACGGACATCCAATATCTCATGCAAGTCTGTCTTAATTTTATTTGCCGGAGCAACTTTACTATTCATTATAAACTTATTAATACAATATAAAAACCAAATAAATAACGCTTATGGACATCAAAAGTTTAAGCTTATTGTTGTGCAAATTTGTTGTTTTTTCTCCAATTCACACTATATGAACCTTTAAAAAAGATTAAAATATCTTTTTTTCACCTACAAAAGGCATCTTGTTACTATTTACAAAGTGTATAACTACATTTGTTGTGAGACCTAGTAAAAAATGCGATTCGTAAGAATCAACAAGCCAATAACAAGGAAACAAAAGATATTAGAACGTTTCAAACAGCATTTATTGGCTTTTTTATTATCTTCACCTCTCAAAATACAGATATATATGCACGCACCATATCTTGTAAGAGTCATAGGATTTATTGTATTCTGTTTATGTTACCATACTACTGCAGGACAGACCTCATTGTATCGTTATAGCTCCATTGATATTGATAATGGATTAACCAACAATTCCGTTAATACAATTATACAAGATACAAGAGGTTACATTTGGTTGGGTAGTTACTATGGGCTTAACCGTTATAACGGGTACGAGATAGAAACTTTTTACAACGATGCCAACAATCCAAATTCACTATCTGATAATTTCGTTACTGCTTTACTCGAAGATACTAATGGAGATATGTGGGTTGGAACTAAATTTGGTTTAAATCATTACAATACTAACACCGAGCAATTTAAAAGTTATTTAGTAGATACAACTAAAATAGGTGGAATAGCCAACAATCAGGTTGGTGCTATGATATTGGATCATAAAAACCAACTTTGGATTGGTACCATGGGAGGAGGCTTACACAAATATCATCGCGCAACGGATACTTTTACTGATTTCCAGAAGGACGAAACTCACCATGAGCACATTAACCATATTTACTGCCTAACAGAAGGATCGGAATATGATTTGTGGTTAGGTACATTCGGCAATGGACTATGCAGGTATAACAGAAAAATAGAAGAAGTACAACATTATCCTTTTCCTAACATGCAAATAAACGCTTTGTTAGATGATGGAAATGGAAACGTATGGATTGCTTCAAATAATATGGGCTTATATCGTTTTATAAAAAACGAAAATCGCTATGAAAAGTTTTACTTCGGTAAGGAAGAATCTGATGGTAATCTTAATATCATCATGTCCTTATCTTTGAATAAAGATGGAAACATACTTGCGGCAGTTGATGGAGGAGGAATAGTCATTCTTGACCCCATAAATATGGTGACCATTGAAAACACCGATCTAACTAAAGCTTTTGCTGGAGTAGATACCAAAGCGATATATAGTGTTTTCATCGATAGCAACGGACTTTATTGGATTGGAACCATTGGAAAAGGAGTACGCATTTTAAATATGGAACGAAATCGATTTACGTATTTTGTTAACGAGCCTCATAACGAAACCAGTTTGAGTGAAAATGCTGTCATCTCTTTATTACAAGATAAAAAAGATCGAATTTGGGTAGGGACTGATGGTGGTGGACTTAATCTTTTTAATCAAAAAAAAGGAACATTTAAATGTTATGAACGGTTATCCTCAAATTTAAAAAGCAATGTAATAAAACGAATATTTGAAGATACAAATGGTGATTTATGGTTAGGTACGTATGGTGGTGGTTTGGCGCATTTCAATCCCAACACCGAGAAAATTATTTCATACAATCCTGCTTCTAAAAATAGCGATGAACAACTTTATTTATCTGTTTGGTCGATAACACAGCAAAACGAAGATCAGCTTTGGCTTGGCACACTAGGCAATGGCTTATATAATTTTGATGTAAAGAGTAAAAAATTTACACCATTAAGCGAAATAAATCCAGAACTTAGTGGGGTAATGAACGATTATATTTTAAGCATAGCGGTTGATTCGAAAAAAAACCTATGGATTGGGACTAGCAATGGCATTTACGTTTGGTACCATAAAACGAATAAATACAAGCGTTATTTGTTTGATCAGATCAATGATAGCGGCGTTGGGAAAAATGCCATATTAACAATTTTTGAAACTCAAAATAATGATATCTGGGTTGGTTCAAATGGTGGAGGTATTATTATCATCTCTCCGGAAGATGGCAGCACGGTTGAACTTTCGACCAGACATGGATTGGTGCACGAGCAAGTGTATGACATTAAACAGGACCAGCAAGGAGCAATGTGGATTGCAACCCAGGGAGGAATCTCAAAATATGAAATAGAAACGGGTCGATTTCAAAACTATGATAATCGAGATGGCTTAATGGGAAGTGCCTACAACACCTTACTCAACACCAAATCAGACCAATTACTAGTGGGAGGTGTCAAAGGGCTTAACGTATTTAATCCCAACGTAATTAAAATAAACAATTACGTTCCTAAGGTTTTACTGACCGACCTTTTAATAAACAACGTACCTATAAAAACGGGTGATATAAATAGTCCTCTCAAACAGAATATCGCTGAAACCAAAGAGTTGGTATTAAATCACAACCAGACAAACATTGGCTTGGAGTTTGTTGCTATAAATTACTTTTCTGAAAAAAACAGCTATAGTTACATACTTGAAAACTCTTCGGATGCTTGGAGCGAAAGCTCTTTTAACCGTGTAGTGAAGTACAACAACCTAAAGCCCGGCAATTATGTATTCAGGGTTAAGGCTGCCAACAACGATGGTATCTGGAGTACAGCAGAAACAAAACTTCATATAAAAGTATTAGCTCCTTGGTGGAAAACATGGTACGCTTATGTTTTCTATTTTTTAATTCTAGGTGGTATAATATATGGGTATATCAGGTATTCGATTCTATGGATTGATTTACGTCGGAAATTACAATTCGAAGTAATGGAGCGACAAAAGATAAAAGAACTGAACCAAATGCGTTTACAATTCTTTACCAACATATCCCATGAGTTCCGAACACCCTTAACCTTAATTTCTGGCCCTCTGGAAGCACTTCGAAAAAAGCTTCATCTTGAACAAGAAGATGCTGAGCTATTTAATATCATGCATAAGAACACCAACCTTTTGCTTCGATTAATCAATCAGGTACTCGATTTCAGAAAAGTCGAAACGGGTTCGATGGAACTCAATGTTAATTCAGGAGATGTTATTAAATCACTCAAAAGTTTTGCTGATGTTTTTGGCTACATGGCCAATGAGCGCGACATACAATTCGACATACACAGTTCAATGGATAGTCTTCAAATTCAATATGATGAAGACATTCTTGAGAAAGTAGTGTATAATCTGCTTTCTAACGCATTTAAGTACGGTAAAGAAGGCGGAAAAGTTGAATTAAACATTAATAAGCAAAAGTGTAAATCTCATCTTGATCGTGAATGCCTTGTCATTAAGGTTAGCGATGATGGTCCTGGCATTCAATCCGAACGACCTGAAGATGTATTTTTACAATACAAACAATTTAACCAGGGATCGAACAAACATAAACCAGGCACAGGGATTGGCTTAGCGCTGACACATTCTTTAGTTAAGATACATGGAGGCTCTTTAAGTGTAGAATCTGTAAAGGATAAGGGTGCAACCTTCACTGTTTCTATCCCAATAATTCAAGCTGTAAATATCAGCAAAGAGCACAAATCTAAGGAAAGATTGGTTGATTCAACAGAGCCAGCTAATGGTAAAGTGAAGCGCAATGCTGAAAAAGCGAAACCTAAGAGCAATTACCATTTACTCGTTGTAGATGACAATAAGGAAGTGGTTGAATACTTGTACAGTTTATTACAAAACCAGTATCATCTTGAAAAAGCATACGATGGAGAAATGGCATATGACCTTTTACAACGTCGAACTTTTGACATGGTAATTTCAGATGTAATGATGCCCAAAATGAATGGAATTGAGCTGTGCGATAAAATAAAAAACAATATCCAAACCAGCCATATTCCTGTTATAATGTTATCAGCCAAAACTTCGGTAGAGAATCGAATTGAGGGTTTGACCACAGGTGCTGATGCCTACGTTCCTAAACCATTCAACCCAGATTTACTGGAAGCCTACATCGATAACTTATTAAAATCCCGAGAGCGTTTAAAAGAAATATTTACTGGCAATTCCATCATTATTCCTTCAGAGGTTACTTCTACACCTGTGGATGAATCTTTCTTAAGCAAAGCTTTAGATGCCGTTAAAAACAATATGGCTGATGAAAACTTTGGTGTTGTAGAGTTAGGATTCGAGTTAAACATGAGTCGTAGTAACTTACATAGAAAGATTAAAGCAATTACAGATAAGTCAACAACAGAATTTATAAGAACAGTTCGACTTAAGGAAGCAGCGGCAAAATTGATTGCTACTGAAGATCAAATTAGTGAAATAGCCTATAAGGTAGGGTTTAACAGCAGCTCCTACTTTATCAAAAGTTTCAAGAAAGAATTTAACATGTCGCCAGGACAATATAAGCAAATGCAAAAAAGGTGGAATTAAAGAGCGATTAAAGCAACCTTATTATTACTTTTGAGTAAACCCAACGGAGTATATGATCAATCGCCCAATCTGTTAACTTTTAAGTAATTTAAATGAATTTATTGCTAGCTGCCTTATTCTACTTCTTTGCAGGCTTGATAGGTATCATGCCATTTTGGTTAATTTACCAGTTTTCTAATTTCGCAAGCTTTGTACTAGGTAAAGGTATAAAGTACCGAAGAAAAGTAATTCTTGAAAATTTACAACAGACATTCCCCGACAAACCAAAGCAATGGATTGACGAAACTATTAGCAAAACCTATCTTAATTTGAGCGATAATCTCCTTGAAAGTTTTAAGTCTTTCACAATGCTCAAATCAAGCATCAGGAAACGCCATAAAATCGTCAACCCTGAACTGTTAGATAAATACATTAAAAACAAACAAAGTGTAATTGGGGTTACAGCACATTACAACAACTGGGAATGGGGTAGTTTATCTGCAGGTTTGCAAACCAACTATAACTATATCGCGTTTTACAAACCGCTTTCCAACTCAATTATTAATAAAACTCTTAAAAATAGTCGTTCAAAATGTGGCACTAAACTTGCTTCAATAGCAAATACTTCATCTACTTTCGAAAGCTATAAAAATGAACCTCACATCTATCTAATGGCAGCAGATCAAAGTCCATCAGGCACACAAATAAAAAATGCTTTATGGTTTGATTTTTTAGGTAGAGATACGGCCTTCTTGCATGGTATAGAGAAACATTCAAGAAACAACAACTTTCCTGTTGTCTATATTGATATTCAACGGATAAAAAGAGGTTATTATGAGGTTACCTTACAAGAATTGTGTGACAATCCGAGTGAGCTTACAGATGGTGAAATTACTGAAAGATATGTACGCAAATTAGAAGATGTTATTTCTAAAAAGCCAGAAAACTGGTTATGGTCGCATCGTCGATGGAAACATAAAAGAAATAAGGGGGAATAGTTAAAACAAGGGATTAAAATGGGGAATAATCATATTGCGCACATGTTGCGTTCGCAGGCAGATAAGTACAATACTCGTGAAGTCTTTAGACACAAGAAGAGTGATGAATATATTGCTATAAGTTGGAATAGTTTTAAAGAGCAAGCTGAAAATATTTCATGCTATCTAGTTCAGCATGGCATTCAAGCTAAAGACAACATCGGAATATTTAGTAATAACTGCCCACAATGGACCTGCACTGATTTGGGAATAATGAGTACTCGTGCCGTAGTTGTTCCAATATACGCAACAGCAACTTTTGAACAATTAAAGTACATTGTTGAAGAAACAGAAATGCAAATACTTTTTGTTGGCGATCCTGATCAGTTGGCACTTGCTCAAAAAGTAATGACAGCAAGTAAATCCCTACAAACAATCGTGTGTTTTTTTGACTGCCCAGAGGAAAACAAACATATTGTCAGTTATGAATTAATATCACAAAACTCCTGTTCCGAGGATACAAAATCACAATTAGATCAACGCTTAACAGAAGCCAAATCTAGTGATATAGCAACCATCATATATACATCCGGAACGACAGGTACGCCTAAAGGTGCCATGCTAAGTCATGCTAATTTTATGGCTTCATTCAAAATACATCAAATACGACTCGATCTTGGCGAGAATGATGTATCACTTTGCTTTTTGCCCCTAAGTCACATTTTCGAAAGAGCGTGGACTTTCTTAGTACTGCACCAGGGAGGAGTTAATGTATACAATTCTAATCCTAGGCAAATAGTTGAAGAATTACCTAAGGTAAAACCTACAGTAATGTGTGTGGTACCGCGGTTTTTTGAAAAAACTTACGATGGAATTTGGGCAACAACAAAGAAATGGAGTACGATCCAACTAAAAATATTTAATTGGGCGGTAAAAACAGGTGGTAAAACAATTGAATATCAAAAGAATAATACAAATCCATCTATAGGTTTAAGCATTAAACATGCAATTGCCAACCAGTTGGTACATAAAAAAGTTAGAAAAGTATTTGGAGGAAACATACGTTATATTCCATGTTCTGGTGCATCTATGTCAGGTGAATTGAGGCGTTTTTTCCACTCCTTAGGTATATTTGTTAATTACGGCTATGGCGCCACCGAAACACTGGCGACCGTTTCTTGTATGCGCTCCGACATCTATGACTTTGAAAACACAGGCACGATTATGCCAGAGGTTCAGGTGAAGTTGTCTGATGAAAACATGATATTGGTTAAAGGTGAAACAGTATTTCAAGGCTACTATAAAAAACCAAAAGAAACCGAAGAGGTACTAAAGGATGGTTGGTATTACACTGGTGATGAGGGTGAATTACTACCCAACAATACCCTATTGATGAAAGAACGCATCAAAGACATTATCAAAACATCAACAGGAAAATACATTTCACCTCAAAAAGTTGAATTAGTACTTTCTAGAAGTGAATTGATTGAGCAAGTTTGCGTGATTGGTGACAATCGCAGATACCTCACTGCCTTGATTGTACCCGTGTACGACCATCTATTAAAGTTTTTACCTGATTCCGAATCGAAAGATATAAGTAAGACTTTATTGGTTAATCATCCGGCAATAATCGAAGGCGTAAAAGCAAATTTAGAATCAATTCAGGTAAATCTACCAAAGCATGAACACATTGTAAATTTTGCCCTTCTAGACGAAGCATTTTCAATAGACAATTCAATGATGACAAGCACACTTAAAGTAAGGCGAAAGCAAGTCAACTTAACTTACAAAGAAGTTATTGAGAAACTATATTAAAAAAAAGCGAGCTTCCTATCGGAGCTCGCTTCTTCATTATATCAAATATTTAATTCTATTGATTTTTCTTGATCCAGTTTTTAGCATTTACAAATGCTTCGATCCAAGGTGATACCTGATCATTCTTGCGATCTTCTGGATAATGCGCCCATTGCCATGGGAAGATCGCTCTTTCCAAGTGAGGCATCATTGCCAAATGACGTCCATCTTTTGAACAAATAGCTGCCGTATCAAAATCACTTCCGTTTGGATTGGCCGGATAAGTAGATTTAGAATACTTACCAACAATATTATATTGATCTTCGGCTAAAGGTAAATTATACTTCCCTTCCCCATGTGCAACCCAAACGCCTAATTTCGTTCCAGACAAGGAGTTTAATAATACTGAATTATTCTCAGGAATATCCATATTAAGGAAGATAGACTCAAATTTATGTGAATCGTTATGCAACATCTTAGGCTGCTCATTGTGCTCAGGATAAACCAAGCCTAATTCAACCATCAACTGACAACCATTACAAATACCCAAACTTAATGTATCCTTACGAGCATAGAAATTATCCAATGCTTTTTTAGCCTGTGGATTGTATAAGAAAGCACCTGCCCAACCTTTCGCCGATCCTAATACGTCACTGTTAGAGAATCCTCCAACAAAAACAATCATATTAACATCTTCAAGATTTTCACGACCATTAATCAAGTCAGTCATATGAACATCTTTCACATCCATACCGGCCAAGAACATACTGTAAGCCATCTCACGATCGCCGTTCACCCCTTTTTCGCGAATAATAGCAGCCTTAATACCACTTCGATCTTTTCGATCAAGCGACAGATTAAATTGATCTAATTCACCACTAAATGATGAGTTGAACTGATATTCCAACTTATGATTCTTATAATTCTCAAATCGCTCAGCAGCTAGTTTTTCACCACTTTGTTTACGATCTAACAAATACGAAGTTTTAAACCAAGCTTCACGATATTCATCAATATTAAGCGATAAACTTGTATTGGCATGTTTAATCGTTAATTTACGATTTTCAACTGGCTGCCCAAGGGTTAAGAACTGAATACCAGCTTCACCAAGTACTGATTCAACTGCAGATAAATCTTTCACCTGAATAAGAACGCCAGGGTTTTCACTAAATAAAATTTTAGCTAAATCAATTTCCTCCAACGCTTTCAAGTCTACATCAAGTCCGAAAGAGGTATTTGCAAAACACATCTCCAACATAGCAGTTACCATACCTCCAGCAGAAATATCATGACCTGCTAATACTAAACCTTTATTGATAAGATCCTGCAAAGCATTAAAGCCATTTTTGAAATAGTCAGTATCAGCAACTGTTGGCGCTTCATCACCCAAGCGATTAACCACTTGTCCAAAACTACTTCCACCAAGTTTCAATTCATCAAACGATAAATCGATATACAGCAGGTGTGATTCTAGGTCGCGAACCAATACAGGCTCAACAATATTTTTCACATCGCTTACTTCGGCTCCACCAGAAATAATAACTGTTCCCGGACTGTATACTTGCTCACCGTCCTTGTACTTTTGAGTCATCGAAAGCGAATCTTTTCCAGTAGGAATATTAATTCCCAAATCACAAGCAAAATCGCTTACTGCCTCAACTGCACGATACAAACGACTATCTTCACCTTTATTTTTGCAAGGCCACATCCAGTTTGCACTTAAGGAAACACCTTTAATTCCATGAGTTAGCGGTGCCCAAACCAAGTTAGTTAGTGCCTCAGCAATTGAAACAACCGCTCCTGCCGCTGGATCAACTAAACCGATAGCTGGTGCATGCCCAATAGAAGTAGCCATACCTTTTTCTCCTTTATAATCAATGGCACAAGCTCCAAGGTTATTCAAAGGTAATTGCAATTCACCTGCACATTGCTGTTTCGCAACCTTACCCGTTACCGAACGGTCAACTTTGTTTGTTAACCAATCTTTACAAGCAACTGCTTCAAGCTGCAATACGCTCTTTATATAGGATTCAATTTCACCATTCTTGTATTCAACAGCTGCAAATGATTCATCAGCTGTTTCATCTTTCATGATTGTTTTTGGTGGATTACCAAACATATCAGAAAGCTGCCAATTAATAGGCGCATTACCTTTATCATCTTCAAACTTAAAATGCATATCGCCAGTAGTCTCTCCTACTTCATAAAAAGGAGCACGCTCTCGAGCTGATATATTTTTTAAGTTCTCAATATCTTTATCTTTCAAAACCAATCCCATTCGTTCCTGGGACTCATTACCAGCTATTTCTTTTGCTGATAAAGTTGGGTCTCCAACGGGTAGCTTATCCAAATGAATAGTTCCTCCTGTAGTTTCAACCAATTCAGATAAACAATTTAAATGTCCTCCAGCACCATGATCATGAATAGATACAATTGGGTTCTCATCAGATTCTGCTAAGGCACGAATGGCATTCATCGCACGCTTCTGCATTTCAGGATTGGAACGCTGAACCGCATTTAATTCGATGGCATTATCAAATTCACCGGTTGCAACGGATGAAACAGCTCCACCCCCCATTCCGATGCGGTAATTATCACCACCAAGAATTACTACCTTATCTCCTTTGTCAGGATCAGCTTTAATGGCATGCTCTTCGCGACCAAAACCAATACCACCCGCTAACATAATTACCTTATCAAAGGCGAACTTCTTCATGTTCTCGAAGTGCTCAAAAGTAAGAACAGATCCACAAATTAGTGGCTGACCAAATTTATTACCAAAATCACTGGCACCGTTTGATGCTTTAATTAATATCTCTTCTGGAGTTTGGTACAACCACGGTCTTGCAGGAGTTTCTTTTTCCCACTCACGTCCTTCTTCCGAACGCGAATAAGAAGTCATATAAACTGCCGTACCAGCCAAAGGCAATGAACCTTGACCGCCCGCTAATCTATCACGAATCTCTCCACCAGCACCAGTTGCAGCACCATTAAATGGTTCAACTGTTGTTGGGAAGTTGTGTGTTTCAGCTTTTAACGACAATACCGTATCAATTTCTTTTGTTTCAAAGAAATCAGCCGTATCCTGACGACCCGGTGCAAATTGCATTGCTTTTGGTCCTTTCACAAAAGCCACATTGTCTTTATATGCAGAAACGATGTAATTATGATTTTCCTTCGATGTCTTCTTTATCAACTGGAATAAAGAACTTTCTTTTTCCTCTCCATCAATAATGAAGATACCATTGAAAATCTTATGACGACAGTGCTCTGAATTAACCTGAGAAAAACCAAATACCTCGCTATCGGTTAATTTACGACCAAGGCGAGTACTTAGATCATCCAAATATTTTATCTCATCTGCACTAAGGGCTAAACCTTCCTTTACATTATACGATGCGATATCTTCAATATGAACAATTGCCTCAGGCTCTTTATCAATGTTAAAAACAGTTTCATTCAGCCCTTTGTACATTGCCTGTAACATAGGGTCGAATTGGCTATTCTCCGATTCTACCTGAAAAAACTCTTCGATGCGAAAAATTCCTTCGACACCCATATTTTGAGTAATCTCCATCGCATTTGTACTCCAAGGAGTAATCATTTCTTTACGCGGACCAACAAAAAAGCCTTCTAAACTATTAGTTTCAGAAAGCTTTGCTCCGCTAAATAACCATTCTAGCTTTTTTATGTTGTCAGCCGTCAATTCGTTATGAGTGCCAACTGCTACTATTTGCTTATCGTTTCCCTTGAAGAACAAGACCATGAATGAAAATTTTGATTTGATGTTTTGATTGAGCTGCAAATTTAAGATAAAAACATTAAATCGACCACTCGAAATACTTAAAGGTTCATAAAAAAAGAGCTTATCTAAAACAGACAAGCCCTTTTAACAAAATCCAAAAATATAATATTCAATTAATCAATCACTTCTTATCTATATCTTACCACTGTTTCTTCATTAATCCATGAACCAATTGTGTAAGTCGATCCTTCTTCCAAACCGTGGAAAAAACCAGTTTCTTTATCTGGTATATATTGCGAATACAAGGCTATTTGCTTTTCAGCTTCCTGCATACATTCCGGATCTACTGCTTTTGCTTTTTTGAATCGATCAAGAGCAGCCCAATAAACAGTTTTATGCTCAAATTCATTAGCACCATACTTTTTACTTTCGACTGCATAAATATTACCTATTAAAATATGTGGCTTACCCCATGACGAATTATGCTTTAATGAAGCAAAGGCATAGTCGCGTGCTTTTGGTCCATTCTTATAATGTGAAAACATAATTAAGGCCAATTCAAAATTGTACTTCGATTTATTCAAATCATCCTCCTCCATTTCTAGAGCCTTGGCATAATATTCTACAGCTTTATCAATTTGCTGCTTTTTTATAAAATATTTTGCCAAATAATACGCCGCCGATGCATTGGGATTGAGTTCGTAATTACGCTCCGAAACCAAGGCATACAATTCGTTATCGGTACATTCTAAATTATTCATCAAACTTAATAGGTTCTCCAAGGCCTTGGCATCGTCTTTTGCCTGCAAATATTTAAGCTCTAATCCGGCAACAAGTTGGTCGCAAGAATTTAAATCACTCTTGCTCATAATGTCAACACAAGCCTTACTCAATTTGGCCAACATTTTCTTTTTCTCAGGTCTTTTTTCATTGTTAAGATGATATTCAACCACTCCATCAACATCAAAATAGATTGCCAATAATTCTTCGTTTGAAACCTTATTCGACTTACTTAAAGCATTGGCACATTGCAACCAGTTTAAAGCCACAAGCGGTTCCATTTTAGCGTTTCTCTGCTCATATGACTTTTGAAAACAATCCATTGCCTCAACCAAGGCTTCCGGCTTATTACGTCTGTGCTTTACAATTTCCAGAGCCTTCCTACCATAGATCCAACCTTCAGGATATTTAGGATGATCTCCAAAATATTTAATTCTTTGGTCATAAATCATCATAACTGTATCAATTAAAGCTTCTTTACGAAGTTGATCCTGCTCTTTCTTGATAAAATGGTTGTATAAACCAACACCATCAGAGTAAACACTTACAGTTACATCAGGACAGTTAAAAAACATATTTCGCCATGGTTCAATGGCGTATTCATACATGCGCTTTTTGTAAGATAAACTATATAAGGAATAATTTTTTCCACAAGTAATACTATCGGATTCACCTTGATCCTGAGCTAAACTTTTAAAACTTGGTACCATCATTACGATGGCGATTATGGCAATGATTAAATTTCTCTTCATACTTAAGAGGTTTAAGATTAATTAAATTTGAACAACAAGACACTATCAAGATTTTTGCCACAACCATCTTAGCTTTCATATTCAGCAACTTAAAAATATAAAACATTATCACATGCGTATGAAAACGAACAATAACTTGACCGTAATCGAACAGTTTAGGAAAAACAATACTACAATTCATATTTATTTAATGGCCCCTTTTTACTATATTGAAAATTAGTCAGGTTTATCAGGTATTTTAATCATAAGGCAAAGCAATGAAGACCATAATTGATTTTTTCGAGGATAGCGTCAAGATGTACGGTATCAATACATTGTTGTGGGAAAAAAGCGATAAAAATTACTCCTCTTACTCCTATAATGATATTAAGGAAGAGGTACACAACCTAGCCAAAGCATTACTTAGCATAGAGATAAAAGAAGGTGATCGTTTAGCACTTTTATCCGAAGGGCGTCGTTTATGGCTGGTAAGTGAATTAGCAATCCTACACATTGGTGCTATTAACGTTCCGCTTTCAACTAAATTAGAAGCAGATAGCGATCTTAGTTTTAGATTAAAGCACTCTGGAGCAGAAACCATAATTATTTCAAAAAATCAGCTACCAAAGGTTAGAACCTTAAAAAAAGAACTTGAACACATAAAACGCATTATTATTCTGGACGAAGTTGGTAATCTGGAAGACAAGGAAATTCTATTGTCACAACTTTTAAATAAAGAAAATAGTAATTACAAAAATGAGCTTGCGGCTAGAATAGCTAAAATAACACCGGACACATACGCCAACATATCATATACATCTGGCACCACTGCTGATCCCAAAGGAATAATCCTTTCGCATCGCAACTACACGGCTAATGTTGATCAAGCATTTAGCTACATAAAAATACCTGAACACTATAAAACACTAGTTGTTTTACCTTGGGATCATGCCTTTGCTCATACAGCTGCTTTGTATTCCTTCATGCACAAAGGCGCATCCATAGCATCGGTTCAAATTGGCAAAAACCAACTTGAAACATTGAAAAACTTTGCTAACAACATGCTCGAGATAAAACCTGAGATACTTATGAGTGTACCTGCTATGGCAAAAAACTTTAAGAAAAACATAGAGAAAGGCATTGAGGCGAAAGGAGGCATGGCGCTTAAATTATTTAATAGTGGTTTAAAGTATGCCTATTGGTATAATGGCATGGGCAACAATGCTGGCAAAGGATTGAAAAAATTAACTAAGCCCATATACTGGCTCTACAACAAAATACTCTTCAGTAAAATAAAAGAAAAATTTGGTGGTAATTTGCAGTATTTTATTGGTGGAGGAGCATTATTAGACATCGAATTACAGCGCTTTTTCTACGCAGTAGGCATTCCGATGTACCAAGGCTATGGCTTAAGTGAAGCATCTCCTATTATTTCAGCAAACACACCAGCATTCCACAAGTTAGGTTCGTCTGGCAAGGTTGTTAATAAGCTAGAAATTAAAATTTGTGATGAAGAAGGCAATTCACTTCCAACAGGTACAAAAGGAGAAATTGTAATTAAAGGCGAAAATGTAATGAAAGGCTATTGGCAAAATACTGAAGCAACAGCCGACACGATTAAGGACAATTGGCTATACACAGGCGACCTTGGTTATTTAGATGAAGAAAATTATCTATATGTCCTTGGACGATTTAAAAGTCTGCTAATTGGTGCCGACGGAGAAAAGTACAGCCCTGAAGGTATAGAAGAAGCAATTATTGATAACTGTACACTTATCGATCAATTCGCGTTACATAATAACCAAAACCCTTATACAACGGGCTTAATTGTACCAAACAAGGAAAAAATCAAGGGCTGGTTAAATAAAACTAATAAATCGTTGGATGACGATACTGTCGTTCAAGAAATCCTTAAAATGATTAGTGATGAAATTAATACTATCAAAACCTCTGAAGCTCCCGAGCTAGCTTTTCCGCCAAGATGGCTACCAACCGCATCTATTGTTCTTACCGAAAGCTTTAATGAAAACAACAAACTTATTAATAGCACCATGAAAGTTGTGCGCGGTAAAGTGGAAGAGTATTTTAGTAAAGAAATAGAATACCTTTATACGCCGGAGGCAAAAGTTTTTATTTCAAGTAAAAACATTGAAAACCTTAGAGAATTCGTAAGCAGTAAATAATATAAAGTTTGAAACAAATGAGACTTGAAATTCAAAAATTAATATGGATACTTCTATAATTCCGTCAGAATATGACCAATTTTACTCCAATACTGATATAATTAGTGCAACAATAAACGGTTTAAAGTGATTTTATATGTAACAATATCCTTTATTCACTGTATAAAAGCTTTAATCGGTAAATTAATTTCATGAATCGACCAACTTTTTGCATTTTTACAAAAGATTGATTTTTCTAAGAACAAAGTTTTTCACATTTTTACATTCAAATTCAAAGCACATTCGAATGCCAATCGTATTAAGATATATAATAGTTACATTAGTATTTTGTTCATTAGTTAGTGAATCTACAGCACAACGCCGTAGAAAATCAACAATTTGGGAAGGCGTAAGAGTTACTCCACGCGTTGGAGTTAACGTCTTTTTTGGTGATTTGGTTGATAAGTCACGTACGAGTTATTCCTTCGGTGGTGTTGCTGAAAAGGAATTGACACCCTATTTATCGGCGCGCGTGCAGTTAATGGCTGGTAATATGAAAGGTGAACAAACATATGCTGACACCGATGAACTTTACACTTACTTCAGTAATTTCTATACTGACTTTATGGTTGGAGCTAGCTTCCGACCTCTGGATTTGGCATTAGGTTACTTTAAGCAACGATCGTTCAACCCGTATATTGTTGGTCAAGTTGGAATAATCTACCACAGTACAGATACGCATTATGGCCCCCATGGATTCGATCCAAATACACTTAGACACAGTGTAAGTGGTGTATCACCATCTTTTGGTGCTGGCGTAGGACTATCGTATTGGTTAAATTCAAGAATGAACGTTAATGTTGAATTTATTGGTGCGCTTCCATTTACCGATATGATAGATGGACATAAAGAATGGTATAGCGGAACGCCTGGCAACATAGTAAAAGTTAACGAAACAGATCCTTTTGATGCCTATTATACTGCTTCGGTTGGTGTATCTTTCTTACTTAATGATAGTAAATGGAAAAATGAGCCAAAATACAACCGCAAGGCTTACATGAAGACAAGAAAAATGATGATGAGCTCTGGATCTAAAAAGAATCAGAAATCCATCAATAGACGAAGAAAGAAAAGCAGAAAAAAATAATACTTACATATACTTCATTAAAAAGAGCTGGAAATTCAGCTCTTTTTTTATGCTTGTTTGATTCTTGTTATCTTTACATTTATGGAATTCAAACTCACATCTGATTTTTCCCCAACGGGTGACCAACCCCAGGCTATTAAAGCACTGGCCGAAGGCTTAAACAATCATATAAAACACCAAACATTACTAGGTGTAACAGGCTCAGGTAAAACCTTTACTATGGCCAATGTTATTCAAGAAACAAAAAAGCCAACATTAATATTATCACATAATAAAACCTTAGCGGCTCAACTTTATGGTGAGTTCAAAAGTTTCTTTCCTGAAAATGCAGTTGAATATTTTGTATCCTATTACGATTATTATCAACCAGAAGCCTATCTTCCGGTTACAGACACCTATATCGAAAAGGATTTATCCATCAACGACGAAATAGAAAAACTTAGATTAAGCACAACGTCTGCATTATTATCAGGGCGTAGAGACGTTATAGTTGTATCCTCAGTATCCTGCTTATACGGGATCGGTAACCCTGATGACTTTCATGAAGGAATAATTTCAATAAAAAAAGGAGATCAATTATCAAGAAATGTTTTTTTAAGACAATTGGTTGATAGTTTATACTCTCGAAACGAAGTCATGTTTGAACGTGGTCATTTTAGAGTAAAGGGCGATACGGTTGAAATCTTCTTAGCCTATTCCGATTATGGTTGTCGTGTAATTTTTTGGGGAGATGAAATTGAAGAAATAGAAACCTTTAATCCTGATGCTGGCACCACAATCGAATCACTAGATTCAACAATCATATATCCAGCCAACATCTTCGTGACTTCCAAAGCACGTACTCAACAAGCCATTCATGAAATACAGGATGACATGATGAGGCAGGTGGAATTCTATAAAGAAATTGGTAAGAACCTGGAAGCAAAACGACTTCATGAACGCGTCAATTACGATTTGGAAATGATACGCGAACTAGGTCACTGTCCTGGTATAGAAAACTATTCACGCTATTTTGATGGTAGAAAAGAAGGAACACGACCATTCTGTCTAATTGATTACTTTGCTGATGACTTTATGGTGATTATAGACGAGAGCCATGTTACCATACCACAAATTCGTGCAATGTACGGTGGCGATAAATCCAGAAAAGAAAACTTGGTTGAATATGGCTTCCGCTTACCTGCAGCAATGGATAACCGCCCCTTGAAATTTGAAGAATTTGAAACATTAATAAATCAAGGAGTGTATGTTAGTGCTACACCCGCCGATTATGAATTGGAGAAGAGTGAAGGCGTAATTGTTGAGCAATTGATTCGTCCGACAGGCTTATTAGATCCGCAGATTGATGTACGCCCGAGCCAAAATCAAATAGACGATTTAATTAACGAAATCCAGCTAAGAATAGAGCGAAAGGAGCGCATTCTGGTTACCACCCTAACCAAACGTATGGCCGAGGAGTTAACAAAGTATCTGAGCCGTATTTCAATAAAGTGTGAGTATATTCATTCTGATGTAGATACTCTTGAACGGGTTAAAATAATGGAAAATCTGCGACTTGGAACTTTTGATGTATTGATTGGAGTCAATCTACTTCGAGAAGGATTAGATTTACCCGAAGTATCTCTGGTTGCCATTCTTGATGCTGACAAAGAAGGTTTTTTAAGATCCGAAAGATCACTTACCCAAACGGCGGGTAGAGCTGCAAGAAACCTTAACGGCTTGGTAATAATGTATGCTGATAAAATTACCAAAAGCATGCAAGCAACAATAGATGGAACAAACTATCGTCGTGAAAAACAGTTAAAGTACAACGAAGTTAACAATATTACCCCTACTCAAATAAACAAACAAATCACAAATGATCTAAACACAAAAAGCAAAGCTTATGTTGAGCCTAGTGAAACAAACTTTGCTGCAGATCCAGTGGTGGAATACATGAGTAAGGACGCGCTAAAGAAATCAATAGACAAAACACGTAAAGAAATGCAGAAAGCGGCCAAAGAGCTCGATTTTATGCTTGCAGCACAATACCGTGATGAAATCACCAGACTTGAAAAGATACTTAATAAAAAACCCTCTTAAAATTAAGAGGGTTTTTCTATATCTATATCTATTAAGTTAAGAATACTCTTAACCTAAGTATGATTTCAATAATTTACTACGAGAGGTATGACGTAAACGACGAATGGCTTTTTCTTTAATCTGGCGAACACGCTCACGCGTTAAACCAAATCGTTCACCAATCTCTTCCAAAGTCATTTCTTGACAACCAATTCCAAAGAACAATTTAATAATGTCACTTTCACGCTCAGTCAAAGTAGCTAAAGCTCTTTCAATTTCTCGCGCCAAAGATTCATTTATTAGCGCCTTATCAGCATTTGGAGAATCACTATTGACCAATACATCTAATAGGCTATTATCCTCACCTTCAACAAATGGTGCATCAACAGAGATATGACGACCAGATACACGCATTGTATCTGCAACCTTATCTGCCGGCAATTCTAATTTATCTGCTAACTCCTCAGGTGATGGCTTACGCTCATTTTCCTGCTCAAACTTTGAATATGCCTTGTTAATTTTATTCAAAGATCCAACCTGATTCAATGGCAAACGAACAATACGACTCTGCTCAGCTAAAGCTTGTAATATTGATTGTCGAATCCACCAAACAGCATACGAAATAAATTTAAAACCACGTGTTTCATCAAATTTCTCAGCTGCCTTAATCAACCCCAAATTACCCTCATTAATTAAATCGGGTAAACTTAATCCTTGATTCTGATATTGTTTTGCCACAGACACAACAAATCGCAAGTTGGCCCTAGTAAGCTTTTCCAAAGCAATTTGGTCACCTTTTTTGATACGCTGTGCCAACTCAACTTCTTCTTCTACAGAAATTAGTTCTTCTCGACCAATCTCTTGAAGATATTTATCAAGCGACGCGCTCTCACGGTTAGTAATTGACTTTGTTATCTTTAGTTGTCTCATATTCCTTGTGAAAATTACCGCGCGAAAGTACTACTTTTTAATGGCTTTTCCAAGCTCTCGCACGCATTGTTGCTGGAAAAGATTTACTCTTGAGGATTTACCGCATAATAAACTACCCGACCATTAGGATATACTCCTGTTAAAAATAGGCCTTCCTTTACTTCTGTAACAACCCTTTTAAAGTCATCAACAGATGTTATGGCAATTCTATTAGCCTTGGTAATAATATAACCTTCTTTAACACCACTTTCCTTGAGGCTACCCTCGTTCAATTCAACTACTTGCACACCACTCCTCAATCCCAGTCGACGCTTATCGCTGTCTGACAGCTCCTTGAGAGTAGCTCCAAGTGTTAGATCATTGCTATTTGATGTTATAATACTGGTTGTTCCTCGTATGTTACGTAAAGTTACGTCAAAAGTTTTCTTTCTGCCATCCCTAATCACTAATAAATTAACTATTTCTCCAGGACGGTGTCTTCCTACCTGTTCTTGAAGCTCTGGAACAGAATTAACCAATTCCCCATTTACACTAACAATGATATCTCCTACTTGCATTCCAGCTTCTTCTGCCCCACCATTCTCAGACAAACTAAGAACAAATACACCTTCAATTTTATCAATTTCAACATCCAGTTCATTTGCTAACTCAGGACTTACTTCTCTTATTCCTACTCCAAGCAATCCACGCTGAACCGTTCCATACTCCATTAAATCACCTACAACCTTTTTGGCAATGGAAACCGGCACAGCAAACGAATAACCCGAATATGATCCGGTACGAGAAGCAATGGCCGTATTTATTCCAATTAACTCACCATTTTGATTCACCAAAGCACCTCCACTATTACCAGGGTTTACAGCAGCATCAGTCTGAATAAAAGACTCAATTCCATAACTCTGGTTCCTGTTTGAGATGATATTAATACTTCTGGCCTTTGCACTAACAATACCAGCAGTTACTGTAGATGTTAAATTAAATGGATTACCAACGGCCAAGACCCATTCTCCAACCTTTAAACGATCTGAATCGCCATAAGGTATAAATGGAAAAGAATCGCCCTCAATTTTTAATAAAGCTATATCCGAAGTTGGATCAGCTCCAACCAATGTTGCCGGAAAAGTACGCTTATCATTCAGCGTTACCTCAATCTCAATCGCACCATTAATAACATGGTTATTTGTTACTATATAGCCATCGCTTGTTAAAATAACACCAGAACCTGCGCCCATCACAGGAGAGGGCTCTTGTTGATAACCACTACCCGGCCCAAAAAAGAATTCATAGAATGGATTATTAGAGTCGTATTCCCTACCTCTGGATTTCGTTTTAACATGCACTACTGCATGAACCGTCTTTTCAGCAGCTTGCGTTAAATCAGGCAATTGCATTGTTACCTGAGGAATTGAAGCTTGCTTTATTGGAACAGGATCAGCCTGTACAATTTCTACTCGATTAGGCTCACTAAAAAAAATTGAATAGATAACAACAGCTAAAATCGAACTGATCACTGCTATAAATATTGTAAATAAGAATTTCTTTGCATTCATAATTTTCGAGATTTAAGATCAGACATGTGAAATATAGTGAATCTTATTCATCAAATGCCATGCCTCTCGTCACGAAAGCACGTGACTTAACTTTTTTTATCATTTTTTTGATGATCTTAAATGTTTCACCATTACTTTTGTACCTAATCAACATCAATACTAAAGCTTTTGTTTATTCGAATGACAAGCTGACAGTATCGAACATTAATTAAAAACAGAATGATTCACTTTTATAAATATCAAGGGACAGGAAACGATTTTGTGATTATTGACAATCGAGATAAATCGTTTAACGGTGCAAATACAGAATTAGTCCGTTTTTTATGCGATCGCCGATTTGGTGTTGGCGGCGATGGCTTAATGCTTCTTGAAGAACATGACAAATATGATTTCACCATGCGCTACTTTAACAGCGATGGAAATGAAGCATCTATGTGTGGAAATGGTGGACGATGCATAGCTGCTTTTGCGGTACATCAAGGCATTATTAAAAACACCGAACACTTTTCTTTCATGGCTATTGATGGATTACACGAAGCAAGTTACAGTAACAATATTGTATCGATAAAAATGATCGACGTTAACTCGATAGATAAACAAAAAGAATATACATTTTTAAACACAGGGTCACCTCATTACGTTGAGTTTACGGACGATATTGACAACCTGAATGTAAAAGAGAAAGGAATCAAGGTAAGACATTCTGACACATTTAAACCAGATGGCACTAACGCTAACTTTGTTAGTTTTATAAAAAACGACACTCTCAAAGTTCGAACTTTCGAAAGAGGAGTTGAAGACGAAACCCTCGCATGCGGCACAGGTGTTGTAGCCTCTGCGATTGCAGCATATGAAAAAAACAAATCCGTTAGCGACTACAAAATAAAAGTGCTAGGCGGCGAATTACGCGTTTCGTTTGAAACCGACGATAACAACAGTTACAAAAACATCTGGCTTGAAGGCCCCGCGACATTTGTTTTCGAAGGCAAAATTAAGGTATAAAAAAAAGGACCCTTTGGGTCCTTTTTAAATATATTGGACTTAAACTTTACTATACATCAATATTTGCATAAGTAGCATTCTCTTCGATAAACTGCCTACGCGGCGGCACTTCGTCGCCCATCAACATAGAAAATACACGGTCAGATTCTGCAGCACTTTCGATAGTTACCTGACGCAAGGTACGATCCTCTGGATTCATAGTAGTTGACCATAACTGCTCAGCATTCATCTCTCCAAGACCTTTGTAACGCTGAATGTGCATAGAACTTTCTTTACCTCCACCCCATTCTTCAATTAACCTTAGGCGCTGATCTTCATTCCAGCAATACTGTTGATTTTTCCCTTTCTTAATTAAATACAAAGGAGGTGTTGCGATATATAAAAAGCCATTTTCAATCAACTGTTTCATATAACGGAAAAAGAAGGTCATAATTAATGTTGCAATGTGACTACCATCCACATCGGCATCACACATAATGACCACCTTATGATATCTTAGTTTCGTAAGATTAAGCGCCTTACTATCCTCTTCGGTACCTATAGTAACACCCAAGGCAGTGAATATATTCTTTATCTCCTCATTTTCGAATACCTTATGTTGAAGAGCTTTTTCAACGTTTAAGATCTTACCTCGCAAAGGAAGAATAGCCTGAAACTTACGATCACGACCTTGCTTAGCGGTACCACCCGCCGAATCTCCCTCGACAAGAAATACTTCACATGACGCCGGATCTTTATCTGAACAGTCAGCCAACTTACCAGGCAAACCTCCACCACTCAATACACTTTTACGCTGAACTAATTCACGTGCTTTACGCGCAGCATGACGTGCCTGAGCAGCTAATATTACCTTATTGACAATATCTTTAGCATCCTTTGGATTTTCCTCCAAATAGTTGGCCAGCATGTTACTTACAGCCTGATCAACTGACAAACTCACTTCACTATTACCAAGCTTAGTTTTAGTCTGTCCTTCAAACTGAGGCTCCTGCACTTTAACCGAAATAACAGCCGTTAAGCCTTCACGAAAATCATCACCACTAATATCAAACTTAAGTTTACTCAACATTCCTGATTTCTCAGCAAATGTTTTTAAAGTACGCGTTAAACCTCTACGGAATCCAGTTAAGTGAGTACCACCTTCTATTGTGTTAATATTATTCACGTATGAATAGATATTCTCACTGAAGGATGTATTGTATAAAATAGCAATCTCTACCGGAATGTCATTTTTCTCTGTTGTGATATGGATGGCATTATCAATAAGTTTTTCTCTAGCCTCATCAATAAATTCAACAAACTCCTCCAAACCTCTCTCAGAGTAAAACTCTTCAGTTTTAGCATTTCCCTCCTCATCTAATTCACGACGATCGGTTAACTGAATTCTAATACCACTATTCAAGAACGACAACTCACGTAATCGGTTAGCAAGAATCGAATATTTATATTCAGTAACATTAAAAATGTTAGCGTCAGGTTTAAAAGTAACTCTTGTTCCAGTCAACTCCGTTGCGCCAACTTCAATAATTTCAGTTACTGGTTTTCCAATAGAATATTCCTGAGTATAAAGCCTTCCTCCTCTATGTACTTCGGCTTTAAGCATAGATGAAAGAGCATTCACACAAGAAACACCAACACCGTGCAAACCACCAGAAACCTTGTAAGAATCTTTATCAAACTTACCACCGGCATGCAAAACAGTCATTACAACCTCGAGAGCTGACTTACCTTCCTTTTCATGAAAATCAACCGGGATACCACGACCATTATCTAATACCATAATGGAGTTATCCTCAAGAATCTCAACACCAATAGTATCACAATGTCCGGCAAGAGCCTCATCAATTGAATTATCAACCACCTCGTACACCAAGTGGTGCAAACCCTTCTCGCCTATATCACCAATATACATCGCAGGACGCTTACGCACAGCTTCCAGTCCTTCAAGAACTGTAATACTACTCGCGCTATAGTCGCCTTGCTTATTTACATTTTCGTTTACTTCTTCACTCATCTTTAAATACTTTTGAAAAGCGTAAAAAAACCGGCTGAACCGGTTAAATTTGTCTTTAATTTCAAAGACCTACAAATATAGTAAAATTCATCATTCACACAGGTTAAAAACGCACTATTTTTATCCTGTTATCAACAACAAAATCAATTATTATAACTCACAAAACGAAAGCAGAGCTATAGGCCTTAAAATGAAAATAAAATACCCGCTTTAGCATTTAATCCTTGCATAGGATATCCGTTCCATTTATAGTATTTAGATGCTGCTAAATTATTGATATTAGCCCAAAACGACCACTGTTTACTAAAGTAATATTGGCCACCAATATGCACATCAATAATTGATGACAATGTCTTCATTTCAGTTGTCGGAGCGAAATCTAACACTTTTCGTTCGCCATAATATTCAATGCCTCCACTCAAAACAAGATCCTCAAATAACTCCCATCGTCCATCCAAACCAAATTTAACCTCTGGCTTATGCCATGCCTCTTCTTGTGTATCCAAACTCCAACCATAATAAGCACCATTCAACAATAACTCAATGCTCTCTTTCGGTCGAAACAACAACTCTCCTTCAACCTTTAACAAAGTTCCATCATCATACACAGGCATAAAAACATTAGTATAATTTACACCAGTAAAAGCACTGCTTCCAGGGTTACCGCCTTGCACGTAAGGTTTATTTAGATAGAAATGTTCGTTATTGAAGAAACTATATTCTACGCCCGCAGAGAATGAAGTGGACGAACTGAAATTACCTTTTATACCAGCTAAAATATTTAAGCCATATTTAGAAGCACTCACATTGTAATCAGGGGAAACAAAAGGATTTTCATACATAATACTACGATAGTCGTTCAGATTAACCCTACCATTTAAACCGGCATACAGAGAAACAATTCCTTCAACCACCGTTAAATCACCCATAATATCAGGTGCTACCACAAACTCATCTCCTTCCGAATCAATAATACCAGCCATGAATAAACCGACTTTCAAACGCGCATTATCAAAATCAAAGCTCACCGAAGGTGTAGCCTGAATCAATGTGATATTTCTATTTGTAAAATGAAACATAGGCCCAATTGAATCAGGCACACTTGTGCGATACGATTCAACCTTAGCATCCACATTAACAAACATATTATTTAAAGGATGACTGAGTTCACCTTCAATTACAAATCCCTTTTGAGAAACGCCAGTCAAATTACTAAAAGCATTAAATCCTATACTTGCATCGTACGCCGTTTTTCGATTATCAATTACATTATTTTTCAATCCAACGCTCATATCAAAAGAAGATAAACGCTGCTTATCATCATGTGCTAATTGCGAGCCGCTTAATGGCGTAAGATAACCTGGTACCGTATAGTCCTGCTCCATATCTAATGTTTGTAAGCCGTAATAACGATACATATTATGGTTGAAGTCCAAATCAACACTCAAGGTAAGATCATTGAAAAAATGTTTAAAACCAACATTAGCCCATGTATCATTAAATGGTGCCTTTACAGTTTCATCATTCTCTAATTTCAGCTCTCCGAATGAAGATGTATGACCAATATTTAATCCCAATAAAAATGGTTCTGACTCTAATATATTATAGCCAATTTCACCCAAAAAGGTACCGTAATTACCAACACCACCTTTAACAAACGACTTCATTAAAAGCTGCTTTCTTTTCGCTTGTATCTTTGCTGGCGATATCAGACTGGGCTCATAATTGGTACTAACCGAAGTACTCAGAATACGGTAATTAAACTTAGGTCGCATCGTAATCGAATCTGTCACCTTTGGCATTTGATTCACCTTATAAGCATCAGAAACAGTAGGTGTATATTCTCGCACAACACGTACATCCTGATTAATCTTCTCTTGTGAAAAAATAGAATTGACACTTACTAAAACAAGAACTATTATCGAGAAAGAATATTTTAAAATCATTTTGTTAATTTTTATCATTAAAATCGCCGCCTTGAAGATTGCAAGCATAATAGTGTATTAATTATTAGCAACATTAACAGTGTCTGCGTGCTCTTTCATTTCAGGCACCTTTTTCCATTCCTTCATTAAAGCGTGTACTCTTGACGAAATATCATCATCTCCAGTATAATTCTCGTTTATACTTTCAAGATATTGTATGGCCTGAAAACTCTCCCCTCTATCTTGATAAATTTGTGCTAATAAAATAAAACTACGTGCCAGCCAATATTGATGAGGCGTTCCTTTATCGATGTAATCAAAAACTTCTTTTTCAGAAGCTTCAACATCGTTTAAGTCATATTTATACTGAGCTATGTAATATTTAGCTTCAGCTCCCTCAACACTTTTTGTATTACTGGCTATCTGGGCAAAAAACTCTAAAGCTTTTTCGGAATTGCCTAACTCACGATAACTTAATGCTGTATTATAAATGGCCTCTCGTTTAATTTCATCAGCAATTTTAGGTGCATTTAACAATTTAGAAGCGGCGCTAATACACTCTTCAGGCTGATTCATTTTTGTCAGACTTCGCATAACTCCAATTTTCGCTTCCAGGCGGTTTTCGGCAATTTCAGCCTCCTGCTCCAAACGAACAAATGCATTATATGCTTGCCTATAGGCTCCTTGCTGAAAGTGCAATTCTCCCATGCGAATTAAAGCCTCTTCGGTAAACAAACTTCTTTCGCGATTGGCCACATACTCATATGAAGCTAAAGCATCCGTATACTCCGTATTACGATACTGACAATCGGCTTTATAAAAGTGTGCATTCAGCACAAACTTACCATCAGGATAGGTAGCCAAATAGCTTTTAAAATGTTTAACTGCATGCTCACAGTCATTCTTCATATAAAACCGTTCGGCTGCCACGAATGTCAAAGAATCCTGCTCACGATTATCTAATCGCGCAAAACCGCCAACTTGCTCTGTATAGCGCACATATCCATCCAAATTATTCCTATCAAGATAAATATTGCGAATACCCAACAGAGCATTCTCAGCTTCTTGTGTTCCCGGATACTCGTTCACAACACGCTTATAAAAAGCTAATGAGTTATCTAATTCATTGGTATTGTAATAAACCAAACCAAGTTGCAGCATGGCCTTTTTCGAATAACTACCCTTTGGATATTTTTCCTTAATGAGCTTATAATTATATATCGCTTCCTTTAAATTATTGGTAGCCACATACGAGCGACCTAGCTCATACAAGGCATCATCCACATAAGGTGATTTTGGATAACGCGTCAACAAAGATTTCAGAACAGTAATTTTGTTATTATAATCCTTCTCCAAGCCATGACAAAACCCTTTTTGAAAGAGTGCATAGTCTGGTGATCCTTCAGGAACTGAAGCCCCACGATTGTAATAGTTAATTGCTGCATCAAACTCGCGATTCACGTAGTAACAATCACCAGTACGATTCAAAGCATCACCATACAGTACTCGATCTTTCCCTTCAGAAAGATTAACATACTTTCGAAACCACCCCTGCGACTCACCATATTCTTTTTGCTTGAAATAAGCATAAGCTATGTTGTAGTGCGCTACTGCAAACTCCTCCATCTTATACGATCCGGGCATGTAAATGAACTCTCTAAAATCAACAATGGCCTTTTGATAATCACCCGTTCTATAATAGGACTCACCTCGCCAATAGTAGGCGCCAACTTTTAAATCTTTATCATACTCAGCATATTTCAGGCTATAATTAAAAAACTCTATGGCCTCCACAAAATTTAGGTCGGTAAACAACTCCAAACCACGATAGTATGCCACACGTTGCATCGCCCTATAAACGTCACCAGTTTTACGTTGAATTTTTTCCATTGAAGCCAAAGCCTCACGATAATTCTTGGTTGTTAGAAAAGCTTTACCTAAGTACTCATAGGCCTGATCAATCTTATCACTCTCTGGAAATAATTCGATGTAAGTCATGAACGAATTAATAATCTCATTAAAGGGAGAAAAAGACAATTCGTAGTTTAACTTGATGTAATTAAATAAGGCATCCTCTTGGATATCTTTATCAAACTCATATTTTGATGCAGCTTCGAAGGCTACCCTTGCTCTTTTTTTATCATTCAATTTCAAATAACAATCGCCTAAGTGATAATAAGCATTTTGAGCCATTATATCCTCTGCTGATGTTACTTGCGACAAGCCCTCGGTTGCTTTCTCAAAATTACTAATAAAATAATAGGCAAAACCTAAGTGGTAAAAATCTTCACGACGTGGTTCGGAGGATAATTCAATAGCCTTCTCATAGTAGACAATACTCTGTTTGTATTCTTTTTTACCATAATACGAATCTGCCACTATTCGATTCATATCAGCCTGACGCTCCTTTGTTCCATCTTTAACCAATGGCAAAGCATACTTTATGGCATTATCGTAGGCCTTCTGTAAGTAATATATCTGAGCAATATAAAATGGTACGACCTTTTTAAAACCCTTATCATTTTCAAGTTTTGTAAAACCATCCAATGCTGTCTGGTAATTGGCCTTTTCATATTGAATGTGGCTATAATAATAAAGTACAGATGAATTGTATTTATTATCCTTTCCTTTAAGGTGGTTAAATTGAATAAGCGCCTCATCATACTTTTTCTGCATAAAAAGAGAATATCCCGCAGCAAAATGATAATCCACTTTGGTTACCTTATCTAAACCATTTGCATTCACCTTTTCATACCAACGCGATGCCTGACGATATTTGTTCTTAGCTGAATAAATATCACCAATATTCATATTGGCATATGGCAAACGATTACTCGAGGGGTAATTCTGAATGTACTCTTCCCACAAATATTGAGCATCTTCATTACTCAACTTTTGAGCACATACCCTTTGCATGTATGCCGCTTCGGTAACACGTGCCGATACTTCCTTTCCATGAGCATCAACATAGTTCTTAAACTGAATTCGCGCTAAACCATACTTTCCAAGCTCATAAAGTTCAACAGCTTTCTCATATTCATTTTCATCCGAATCATAACGATATGATTTCTGAGCAATGGTTGGATGCATAAAACCAAGCAATAGAAGCAAAGCAATATTTCTAATCATGAAGTTGGGCCTTATATAAATAAATTTCTTTCATATATAACGAAACACCAATGGCTTTAGTCTATAACCTTGGCATTAATGGCTAAAGATAAAAAAAGTGATGCAGTGTAAGAATCCACAAGCACAGTATTTTTCAACAGGTAAGAAATTTGTAAAAAATAAATACAGGAAATCTACAAAAAGAATCAAGCAAAGCTATAGCTCGTAACAATAAGCCACCATATTATTCGATAAATATTGAACTTTAAGTTGTTAATAACTATGTAGAAATTAATTAATCGAGTAGGTCAAAATCAATCTCTTCCTGCTTTGATTCAACCAGGCGAGTATCCTCACATCTTATTGTACGTCCAGGAAATTTTTTCAAAAGATTGTAATTATGAGTAGCCATAACAACCGTTTTCCCCTCCTCACAAATACGTTTTAGCAGAACCATTAACTCGTCAGAAGTATCTGGGTCGAGGTTCCCTGTTGGCTCATCTGCCAATATTAACTCAGGCTCATTAAGTAGCGATCGTGCAATTCCGATACGTTGTTGCTCACCTCCTGATAATTGATGCGGCATCTTATAGCCCTTATGCACCATATCAACATGCGACAATACCTCGCGTATGCGCTTGTCAATCTCCTTGCTATTTTTCCAGCCAGTGGCTTTTAAAACGAATAAAAGATTGTTGTAAACAGTACGATCAGAAAGCAATTGGAAATCTTGAAAAATAATACCCATCTTTCTTCGAAGTGTGGGCACCAATTTATTTTTCATTCCCTTCAAAGGATAACCAGCCACAAATCCATACCCTTCTTTCAAAGGCAATTCATTATACATGGTTTTCAATAAACTAGATTTACCACTACCAACTTTCCCGATTAGATAAACAAATTCGCCTGGCTTTATCTGGAAATTAACATCCTGAAGAATTAAATGCTCTTGTTGCCGAATACAAACATTGCTGAATTCAACGATATTTCCTTCTTTATTCGTTTTCTTTTCCGAAAGTTTAGTCATGCCGCTTCTAGCTTATTTTTACCTCAAAGAAACAACTTTTTTGAATCAATCAAAAAGCAATATGCTCTAGCTTAATTTTGCAAGTGCTACTTTTATGCGATCAAACGCTTTAATCAGCTGTTCTTCGCTAGTGGCATACGACAAACGAATGCAATTATCATCGCCAAATGCGCTTCCAGGAACAGATGCAACATGTGCCTTAGATAGTAAATACAAACATAAATCACTGGATGAATTTATTTTTATATCATCTATCGACTTACCAAAATAGTGTGATATATCCGGAAAAATGTAAAATGCTCCATCCGGAACTGATACTTCGAAACCAGGAATATCCTTTACTAAATCTAATACAAGATCTCTACGTTTATGGAACGCTGCGGTCATTTCCTCAACACAATCCTGACTTTCCTTAAGTGCACTTAAAGCAGCCATCTGAGCTATAGAACATGCACCAGACGTATATTGTCCTTGTAGTTTACTTGTTGCTTTAGCAATTGCTAAAGGAGCAGCAATGTAGCCAATCCTCCAGCCTGTCATAGCATATGCCTTAGACACACCATTTATTATTATCGTTCTATCCTTTAACGCAGCATTTTCAGCAAAACTAGTATGTCTGCCCGAAAAACGAATCTTCTCGTATATTTCATCCGAAAGGATTAACACCTTTGGATACTTTTCTAAAACTACACATAAAGCTTCAACCTCCTTCTCAGAATAAACACTTCCGGTAGGATTAGAAGGCGAATTAAACATCACCGCTTTCGTATTGGGAGTAATTGCACTTTCGAGTTGCTCTGGTGTAATTTTAAAATCATTTTTCACACCAGCATTCACTACAACCGGTACACCTTCTGCTAACTTTACTAATTCAAGATAACTAACCCAAAAAGGTGCAGGAACAATAACTTCGTCGCCCTTATTTATTACGCACTGCAAAACATTTGCTAAACTATGCTTGGCGCCATTTGAAACCACAATTTGCTGTGGTTCATATACCAGATTATTGTCTTTTTTCAGCTTTTCGCAAATAACCTTTTTTAGTTGAGGAAAACCAGCAACCGGCGGATATGTAGTTACATTATCGTTAATAGCCTGAATAGCTGCTTCCTTAATATGCTTTGGTGTATTAAAATCAGGTTCGCCAAGGGTTAAATTCACAACATCTACACCATTATCCTGTAGCTCCTTACTTTTCTGATTCATCAAAATTGTCTGTGATTCCGACAAATTATTAATTCTATCTGAAATTAGTCCTTTTTCCATATTCTTCAATCACCCAAAAAGTTAAACACCTATAAATAACAAAGCTGATTCTGGAATCAGCCAATTGTCATTTTAAACCAAAACATTTTTTTATCTTGCAATTATTATAGGTGCAAAATTAGTTAAAAATCATAAGCAAACAAGAAACAAGTATATAGTAATTGTAATTTTTTTTAATTCGGATCTAACAATATTTGATTATTTAATTCATTTATCTACTAAATTAAAAGTTTTTAAACCATTTTTTATTGGATTAAACAGTTACGAATTGATTTCTTTAATAATAAATAATATTTCATGCTCAACCTGAACGAACTTATTCAATCATCATTACCATTCTTTTTATTTGCAATACCATTATTAATATTGGTAAGATGTTTTTTAAAACACAACCTTAAGCTCAAACAAATAGAATTAGCTTCTTCACTAAAGAAAGAATTAATACCAAATAAGATACAGGCCTACGAAAGAGTAACTCTTTTATTAGAACGTATTCATCCGGAAACACTTATTCTTAGAGAGCAGCAAGCAGGCTTAAGCAACATGCAACTTCACAAGCAGCTTCTAAAAAGTATCAGAACCGAATTTGATCACAACATAGCAATGCAAATATATATGCCTTCAAAAACGTGGGAGTATGTTACAAAGGCACGCGATGAAGTTAGTAAACTAATCAACACATGCTCAAGCCAAGTTCAACCCAATAACCCATCAATGGAACTTGCACACAAAATACTTGAGAAAACCATTAATGAAACAAACTATTACATTACAAAGGCAAAAGAGAAACTGAATAACGACATTGAATTAATGTATTTATAGGTACAAGAAATATACATGCACAAAATATCCTTAATAACTGTTACATACAACAGTGCAACAACTCTAGAATCAACCATTAAAAGTATTGCTGAGCAAACAGCATATGAAGAAATTGAATACATAATAATAGATGGCAATTCTTCCGATAACACAGTTGATGTCATTAAAGAAAATGAAAAACTAATTAATAAGTGGATTAGCGAACCTGATAACGGCATATACGATGCGATGAATAAGGGCGTAAAAATGGCAAGTGGTAAATGGATTGGTTTTTTACATGCAGATGATATTTTTGCAAACAACAAAGTAATTGAAACTTTAATAGACTTAGTATCCAACAACGAATACAACACAGTTTATGGCAATCTCGATTATGTAAGTGCAAACAATATTGACAAAACCATCAGACAATGGATTAGCAAACCATTTGAGAAAAGCATGTTAAAAAAAGGATGGATGCCACCACATCCTACCCTATACATTAATAAAGAACATTTCTCGAAAATAGGTTTATTCAATACAGACTATAAAATAGCTGCCGATTTTGATTTCGTACTGAGGCTTTTTTCACATCCCCATACAGCAAGCATTTTTAATAATCGACTAATGATTAAAATGCGTGTTGGTGGAGCGAGTAATCGATCCATTAAAAACATCCTTACAAAATCGAAAGAAGATTATCTGGCGCTCAAAAGAAATAACATTGGTGGTGCAGTGGCATTAATAAAAAAGAACACGAGTAAGCTTCATCAATTTTTCAAGAAATCGTGAGTACGAATAAGTCAAATACAAACAACGAACTTGCCATCTATTTTGAAAGCAAATTGCAGGCTCATGAGCAATTTCTTATTAAAAACATTTTTAATAATGGAGAATTAGCAGAAACAAGCATATTTGACGAAACTAAATTAACGGCATATAGCACTAAAAACGGTGTTGCTCCATTATTATTTAAACACAAGACCACTGAAACATTAAGCGATTCATCTAAAAAAACACTACAGAATTCATACTTCAAAACCCTACTCAATAACACGCAACATTTCGAAACCATTAAATGGATTCAAAACACTTTAACGAAGCACAACATTGAGTTCCTCTTCCTAAAAGGAAGCCTATTGGCTCATACAAGATACAGCGATGCCTCCTTACGCCCCATGAGCGATATCGATTTTATTGTTGAAACAGGGAAAGTAGTAGAGGCATACAAGGTATTAATGAATGGTGGTGCATCTGGTAAACAAATGCCTTTTACGATTGCAGCAAACGATCATCACTTACCTCAAATTAAATATGGTAACAGTTTAATTGAAATACACCAGACACTGTTTCCAATAAACTCGAAATACAACATTGATACAACTACATTATTTAAACATCGAATAATGTGGGAAAAGCAAAACATTTCGATACCAGGCCCGAGCGTGGCACACACAGCAATTCACGTTGCCCTACACCTATATTATACGTTTTTAAGAGGTGGACTTAGGCTTTCGTGGTTTTGTGATTTACACATGCTTGTGAACGACCTGGATCAAATTAACCAGAAAGAGCTTAATGACTTCGCCAAACAACATAAATTGATTCCTGCACTTAGTTTTGTTGGCGAATTCTATTCACTGCTTAGCAATAAAACGTTACCAAATTGGCCGATAAACACCGATAAAACCATTAGAAAGATAGATATTGACAGAGTTACCAAAAGCTTTAGAGCAAATGAACAACAGGACACTCGCGAAAGCTATCAATTAATTATTGAACAAATAAACGAAGCCAAGAGCCTCAAGGAAAAACTTTCCATCATCAATCTACGCCTGACTAAAAACAACAGTTTAAAAGGATTACAATTACTGAAACACATTGCTATAACCAGCTATCGTTCGTCTGGTTATATCATAAATCACACTCTTAAAAAACTAAGATTGAAATAGTAATCTAAGAATTAGCATATTGACTACCATCATAGTATTCGGCAGAATAATAACCATATGACTTTTCATTTAAAGAAACGTCATTAACGATTAGACCTAAGTTCCCAACTTCATCATGAATAAGGTTATCAACCGTTAATTTCATATGCTCCTTAAGTGTATAATTGGCTCGAACAACAAACAAGTTATTATCTGAAAATTGCATCAACATACGTGCATCTGCCACTAAACCTACCGGCGGCGAATCCACAATTACCACATCAAAATTAGAGCGCAGGTATTCAAAAAGCGTATTGGTATTATCTCCCGAAATCAATTCACTAGGATTTGGTGGAATTGGCCCGGCCGGAATAACAAATAAATTATCATATGAAGTCTCATAAATCATATCTTCAATAGAACATTGCCCTATTAAATAATTGGATAAACCATCACGACCATTTAAATCAAACAATGCAGTAAGACGGGGCTTACGTAAATCAAAACCAAGTAAAACAGTTTTTTTCCCTGAAATACTAAAAACGGATGCTAAATTTTGAGCACAGAAAGTTTTTCCCTCACCCGTATTAGTACTCGTTAAAGAAATAATCTTAGCTCCGGCTCCGCTCGACATAAATTTCAACTTGGTACGAATAGCACGAAACGATTCACTTATAACAGAATGAGGCTTATCATGAATCACATTTTGAGCATCGCTTTTACTATGAATAATCATACCCATAATAGGCAAATTAGGCACCAAATAATCCACATCATCCTTACCCCTAACCTTGGTATTTAGAAACTCCTTTAAAACAATGAAACCAACTGGAATCAACAAAGCAAGCATAAAGCCTTTTTGATAATTACTTTTACTTTTAGGAGAAACAATTGCAGAAATTGAAGCGTTGTCAATTATTTCATTGTCTGGAACATTACTTGCCTTAGCAATTTGAGTTTCAGAATGCTTTTGGAGTAAGAATGTATAAATAGCATCGTTTAATTTATAAGTCCGATCAATTTTCAAATAACTCTTTTCCAAGTCGGGCAACAAATCCATATCATCAACAACACCATCCATCTTACGAGTAATTTTACCCCTCTCCAATTCATAGCTTTTGAGCACCTGATTAACCGCCCGTTTTAAATTATCAGACGTAACTCCAATTTTAGTTTCTAATGCTTTTATATAATGATTATCACTCTCTGCTGCCGAAGTCAGCATCTCACGTTCCTCTTCAAGTGTAATCAATTGCATAACCAATTGATTAACCAATCCGGTATTTTCATCATCAACAGCAGGCAACATAAACTCCTCTATATCGGTAGCTGTTTCGAGATTAGATTGAAGATATCTATAATACCCCTCTTGCATTTCAATCATCTTCAGCTCCTTATCCGCCTCAAAATATTGCTCTGCTAATTTCTGAGAAAACTCAGAGGGTCCCATAAATCGATTGTTTTTTCGAAAGTTCAATAGTCTATTTTGCACTTTATCTAAGGTATCAGCTATACTCTTTAACTGCACCTCAATAAAATCCAGAGATCGAGTCGCCATATAATTCTTTCGATCAAGATTATGCTCCAGAATAACAATCGATAGTTCATCTAAGAACCGCCTAATTTTCTCAGTATTGGTTCCTACTGAAGTAATAAAAACAATATTCGATCCTTCGCGATAAGGACTCACACCTAAACTACCACGATATTCGCCAGCCAATTGATTATGCGACTTAAAAACAACGTAGTACTTATTTTGAGGACTAATTTGACCAGATACACCTTTAATCCTAAATGAAAATCCCTTTTCAGTAACCCATTCATTTAGCTTAACCTGTTTTGCAAAGTTAATCGCACTTAAGCCACCCGCACCCGATTGCTTATTATAATTATACAAACGACCACCTTCGGCTTCAACTTTTAAATCAACAGAACCATTCGAGGTAAACTGTATTGATATCGGTACATTAAGCAACTGAGGATGTAATGAATCGAATTCGACAACAAACGGGCTATTATGGTACAATTCCGTATCCTTAATCATCCCTTCCTGGTAATACGACAAACCAAAATCAAGTCGATCAATGGCCTTTTTAATCAATTTTCGAGATCGAATAATAAAGGTCTGATTTTCCACACTCCTAACCTCAGGTGATAATCCAAATCCCTCAATTAAATCTGATTTTGAAACAGATTGATTCTCACCACTTTTCAACAGTAAAGTAGCTCGCGCTTGATAAACCGGAACAGTATAGCGATGATACATAAATACTGAACCTAAACAAATGGGAAATGAAATAAGAAATAGATACCAATTTTTACGCAACAAAAATAAAATGCGATTCAAATCAAACAATGAATCTGCTTTTTTTTGTGAATCAATACTATTTCCTGAATATGAATTTTGTGATGTTTCTGTTGACATTAGCTACAGTTTGTTGCCCAAATATAATCATTTTAAGAATTAATAAGATTAAGTAGAATAGAAAGACAAAAAGCACTATTGGATTGGGCTACGATACAGAAAACTACCCAGTGCATAATCTCCTGAAAACGCTTCGCCATTATAAGCCATTAATCCTCGAACAAAAACAAACTCCGCCCTTCCTTTTAATTTCAAACTTATAGGCTTCGAATCAAGTTCTTGCGGAAAATTACAGTAAATATTACGCTCATAATCAGGATCCCAAATAATTAAGTCGGCATCAGAACCCGTTCTTAGCACGCCTTTTTTTGGATATAAACCCATCAGTTTCGACGCTCGCTCAGCCATAATCGAAACAAATTCCATCAAAGAAATCTTCTCTCGAATAACGCCCGAAGTGTAAATAACAGATAAAAAATTCTTTATTAAAAAATATTCATCGGGACGGTTATGAACCTGACTATCCTTAACTACACCTTCGCTCGAAAGCGTTAATGACGGCCGAACAATAAAGAAATGATCACTTTTAATCAGCTCCCAGAATTCCTCATGAGAAATTAAACTTAATGTATCAACCAGAGGAATTCCGAAAAAAACTGAGTTCTTATCGACCTTATAGTCCGCTGAATCACCCAAATAAAAAGGATACATCAATTCGGAATATACCAAGCCTGTTTCTTTGAAAAGTAATATAATTTCAATCTGCTCCCTAAAACAAATGTTTTGAAGCAATACTTTACAGCCTGCAGATGTAGACAGATCCAATATTCGCTTTAGATTTAAAAGGTATTGTTTAATGGCTTGTTCATACTCGTAACTCTTTTTTAATGAAGAATTACTTGCATCAAAAGGGGCATCCATCTCAACCATTAACAACAAATCAAATTGAGCAGCCGTCTTAATCAGTTCAATCAAATTCGCAATTTCACCTTCATCATCTAATGGCCACTGCAAAAAGAAAGAAGTGATTCCTTCGTGCGAATAACAATAATCCAGCTCCTTCTCATCAAAACGATCCCATCCTTGCAAGGATAAATGAAAGCCATAATCCGGCACCACATTTAGAGGTCGTTTTTTTTGTTTTAAAAGCTCAAGGCTGGAATCATCCGATAAACCGGGTACAATTGTTTCAAGAACCGTTGTGGTACCCCCAACAATTTCAGCTTGATTAAACTTTCTTTGCGACTCGGGTTCCTGACTGCATGCGTCGAAGAAAGAAATATTGATATCAAGTGCGCCTGGCATTAAGTATTTACCTCCAGCATCAATAACAGGCGTTTCAGGTTCGGGTCGCTCCAAATTATCTTCAATGGCTAAAATTTTATTATTACCAATAAGCAAATCCTTTTCAAGCACATTAGTGCCATCCACGATTTTGCCATTTTTGATTAACACATAGTCCATTGCCGAAGATTTTCATTAAATGTATTGAAAACACAATAGTTATGCAAATGAACCTCAATTAAAGAATCTTAAAAGACATTCTATTTAACAATCATAAATAAAAAAGACACCTTGTTTTTATGTATATCTGTCTTGCTAATCATTTCGTATAAATTAATACTTTTGGCAATAAAAAATGTGGTTTTTCTTTGCTCTAATATCTGCATCCTTCTTAGGCTTTTACGATGTTCTAAAAAAGATATCAGTCAATAAAAATGCTGTTTTACCAGTCTTATTGGTTAGCACCACAACTTCTGCACTACTCTTTATTTAATTGGCATCCTTTCCGGAATTATCCTCATAATTATAGGCTCTGCCTACTAAATTATTTTCCTTAGCAAACTCTTTTACGATTCAATCAGCGCACGATAATGAACACAAAGGTGTATCGAATACGAACACATAATATTCGAACAAACAAAGCTATCAAAACCCTAATCACTCATTTACTACAACTTACTCCAATTGGCATGCCTATTGATAATATCACCCCGATTTGTAACGACAAACACTGGTAATGCAAATAGCACAACTTAACACTTACCAGAACTCGAAGGTATAACCTTCATATCAAATAGTCGATATTATAATGAAGAAACTCACTTATGAAATGGCGATTTCTAATTAAAATAGATGAACGTTTCTCTAAAACTCGTTCATAACTTCATTTATAATCAGACGGCTGTCTGAAAAGACACAATTGCACATTCTGTGTTTGGCGATGCACGTGCAATTTCTCTTCAGGCTAGGGGCTGCAACCTAACCAAAAGTTCAGCCTCTTTTTTTTGTATCTCCTTAAATGTTAAATACCCAAATAACTTAAGCTCCCTTCGAGGAGCTTTTGTTTTTTTATGCATTCCCGAAAAACATATCACATTGTGAATAAGCTGTTGATAGATTACCATTTCAAAAATTGACATTCAGAATATATTTGGTATTTTTACGCAATAAAATAGAAAGAATATATGCAGGATTTCTTGCACGCCAGCCAAGATGATGTACTTGAAGCGGTAGAGCGATTTGAAAGAATGGTTAGTACAGATAAGGAAGTTTACTTTGACGTACATCAGGTTGAAAATATTTTTGAGTTTTACTTAGATAAAAACTTAATAGATCAAGCCGAGCAAATACTTGCTATTGGCTTAAAGCAACACCCTCAAGCAACGTCTCTTAAGGTTAAAAAAGCGGGTTTATTAGCTGATAACAATCAACTTGAACAAGCACTAATCTTGCTACAGGAAGTTGCACCCATCGAAAGCACTAACTACGAAGTTTTTATTACCATGGGTTGGGTAAAAATGCGCCTGGGTAAAATAAAAGAAGCAGTAGCTCATTTTCATAAAGCGGTTGATATGGCTTTTGATGATGAAGAGGATATACTATTAGAAATAGCGTACAACATGCATCAGGAGGAGATTTATGATGAATCGATCCCTTTTCTGAACAAGCTAATTTCTAAAAACCCAACACATGAGAATGCGCTTTTTGAATTAGCCTTTGCCATGGATAAAAATGGCAAGCGAAAAGAAAGCATTCAATTATACGAGCGACTACTTGACGTTAATCCATTCTCGGAAAACGGCTGGTACAATATTGGTATTTTATACAATAAGGAAGAGCGTTTTTTAGATGCGAGTCGCGCTTATGATTTCACCTTAGCCATTAATCCTTTGCATAGCGAAGCCTACTTCAACAAAGGTAATAGCTTGGCTTTTAATGGTTGTTTTAAAGAAGCTCTGGATGCTTACCTTGAACACATTTCGCTCAGTAACGATGTTTTATTGACCTATCAGTACATCGCCGATTGCTGGGAACAAATGGGCAACTACGACATGGCCATCCGTTTCTACAAACTCATTACTAAAGAATTACCTGATAGTGGTGATGCTTGGTACGGTTTAGGCACGGCTCAAATGGAAAAGGAAGACTTTAAAGAAGGACTTCAAGCCATTGATGAAGCGATAAGTAAAAATCCTGTGAATGCAGATTATTGGTTCGCCCATGCTAGGGGGCTTTTCGAACTGGATAAAGCTGAAGACGCAACACGTAGTTTAGAAAATGGATTAAATATAGATCCGGAAGAATTTTCAGGATGGATAGAGTTATTCAAACTCAAACAAAGCCTTGATGAAAATTTTAACGCAAATACTTATTTGTTAGAAATAAAAGATCGCTACCAAGGTGTTGCAGCAATCAATTACCTTGGAACTATTATTTATTTCAAATATTTAAAGAATATTCCTGCAGCCATTAAGGAGTTAAAAATTGCATTGGACACAAGTCATGATAATTTAAATACGCTTCTTGAAGAGTTACCCGAACTATTAGAAGTAAAGGAAATAAAAGAATTACTTCCTTAGATCTATTCAATTTTAATCAATAAACACATAGCACATAAATGGAAAAGTCAAACATTTCCTTCTATATGAGTACAGCATTAAAGGGAGCTGCAATGGGGACTGCCAATGTAATACCTGGTGTCTCAGGCGGAACAATTGCTCTCATAACAGGCATATTTGAACGCTTGATTAATGCGATCAAATCATTTGACATAAAAGCTCTTAAACTTTTGTTATCTGGTCAATTCAAAGCTTTTGCTTCGCATATCGACTTAGCATTTCTTATCTCCTTGTTTTTTGGTGTTGGAGCCGCTATTATATCCCTTGCTAAGCTATTCGAATATTTGTTTGAACATTACCCAATATTCATCTGGGCCTTTTTCTTCGGGCTTGTTATTGCTTCAATCTACTTTGTTGGTAAAACCGTTGAAAAATGGTCAATCTCCTCAATAATTAGCTTACTGGTTGGAACAGGAGCTGCAGTAGCAATTTCTGTTTTATCTCCAGCATCTGAAAATGCATCCTTTTTCTACCTGATTATATGTGGTGTGGTTGCTATCTGCAGTATGATTCTACCAGGTTTATCAGGCTCCTTTGTTCTAATATTAATGGGGAATTACCAATTAGTAATGATTAAAGCCGTAAGTGAGTTTAATTTGAAAATACTATTTCCGGTTGCTATTGGAGCTGGTGTTGGATTAGTTGCTTTCTCGCACATACTATCGTGGCTTCTTAAAAAATTCCATAATCAAACCATTGCTATGCTAACCGGTTTTATTACCGGATCATTAGGCATATTATGGCCATGGAAAGAGCCAATTACGGAACAATTTGGTGAAAAAATAAAGACAATTGGCTTTGATTATTATACACCTCAAATGGATGGAGAGTTTTATTTTGCAATTTTCTTTATTATTTTAGGAATAGTCAGCATAGCATCAACTGAAATTATTGCCAACAAAAAAGCCTAGACTATGAAAACATACGGTTTAATTGGATATCCTTTAGCACAATCATTTTCGTACAAATATTTTACTCAAAAATTTAAAGAGGAAGCAATTGACGCTCGCTTCCTAAATTTTGAATTAGAAAACATCAACGAATTTAAGGAACTTTTAAACCACCATGCCTACATTGCCGGCCTAAGTGTAACAATACCATATAAAGAAACTGTTATACCATTTTTAGACGAATTGGATGAGACAGCAAAAAAAATAAAAGCTGTAAACTCTATAAAAATAACATGGCAAAACAAGAAAGCAACACTAATTGGCTATAACACAGATGTCATTGGATTCAGTAATTCTATTCGGCCACTATTACATAAACACCACAAAAAGGCACTCATTTTAGGCTCGGGCGGTGCAGCTAAAGCTACAGCATATGCATTCGAAAGAATGAACATTAAAAGCAAATATGTATCGCGCAAGGATGGTATCGCAAATAGTATTAAGTATAGTGAATTAAGCCAAGAAGTACTTGATGAGTATACGGTAATTGTTAATACTACGCCGCTTGGTATGTTTCCGAAGGTAGATACATGCCCAGATATCCCTTATGAACTTTTAAGCGATAAACATTTATTGTACGATCTAACTTACAATCCGGATATAACCCTATACATGCAAAAAGGATTGGAAAGAGGCGCTCAGGTAAAGAATGGCTTGGACATGCTTCACCTACAGGCAGAAGCATCGTGGAATATCTGGAACGATTAATTACTAATTAACCAACTTCAATTGGTGGATTCTTTTTGCACTTGGCAGTAAATAATATCGGGTCATATTCGATATCAACCAAAAATAGAGCTTGTGGAGGAACTGACGTACCGGCATTTCCACGATCCTTTGACTCAATCACTGTTTTGAAGTCCTCAATCGACAGCTTGCCTCTACCAACCTCTAGCAAGGTACCTACAACAGCCCTAACCATATTACGCAAAAAACGATCGGCTTTTATCACAAAAACATACACCTCACCCACCTTTATCCATTCTGCTTTCAAAATCTTACAATTATTTGTTTTTGTATCTGTATGTAATTTACTGAAACTTGTAAAGTCGGTATAATCAAATAAAGATTGCGCTGCGCGATTCATTAATGCAATATCTACATTAAAATGAGGACGGTACGATATCTCATTAAAGAATGGCGTTTTTTCTCCTTTTAAATAATAATGATAAGTTCGAGATAAGGCACTAAAACGACTGTGGGCTTCATTTGACACTCGGCTGATGTGATAAACCACAACATCATTTCGTAAGATTCGATTCAAGCGATATAAAAGTTGATCGACATCATCAATTGCCTTATCAACATCGAAATGCGCCACAAAAAAAGAAGCATGAACACCGGTATCCGTGCGTCCTGCTCCAACCACATTTACTTCGAGTCGCAGAGCCTTAAAAAGGGCATCGTTAATCACTTCCTGCACCGAAATTGCGTTAGGCTGTATTTGCCATCCATGATAATTAGCACCATTATAGGCCATCTCAATAAAGTACCGAACCATTCTATTCTCTTTGTCACAAAAATAATACACCTTTCAGTAATAACACCATTCTTGATAAAAATATAATTCTGAAACCATCGATCATTAACTTGACAAAAACAGCCTTGGGTAGTAAATTTAGTAGAACAGAAAACCAGCACAATTCTATTCTCACCTTAAAGCCAACAACATGGAAACGCTTGATTTAAGAATTCAAAACAAGGTTAAAGTCGCACCGATAAAAGCGGTACTGGATCAAATGCTAAAAGCGCAAGAAAGTAAAGACCTGGAAGCATTCACAATGAGCTTTTCACAAGACACAGACATAGTTCATTTTGGCACGGACATAGACGAAATTTGGTATAACTGGTCGAGCTTCTACGAATGGATGGCTGAAGCAATTAAAACAAAAACTGATTTAACAATTACAGAGAAAAACACCCGCATTAGACTTAATGCAACTGAAAACACAGCCTGGTATTCTCAACTATTGGACACTTGTTTTGAAACCAAGGGCGAACCAACTAGAATTGAAGGATTCAGACACACAGGTGTTTTAGAAAAACGAGACAATAAATGGCTCATAGTACAAAGTCACATGTCAATACCTTACACATCACCAAACATTGACTAAACCAAACAAATATTTACAACAACTTATACGTGACACTTTTGAATAAATCAACCGACTATTCAGCCTTACGAAAAGAAATGGTATTTACCCAGATTATGGGCAGAGGAATATCTGACAAAAGGGTAATTGAAGCAATGCAAAAAGTAGCGAGGCACCTGTTTGTTGACAAAGCGTATATAACCAGGGCGTACGATGACAAGCCCTTACCCATTGGGTACAATCAAACCATATCGCAACCGTACATTATTGCATTCATGCTTGAACAAGTTAAACTTAAACCAACAGATAAGGTTCTGGACATTGGATTTGGCTGTGGTTATCAATCCGCAATTCTTGCTGAAATATGCAAAGAAGTATGTAGCATTGAAATAATTAGTAAGCTATTTACATTAGGTAAAAACAACCTTAGTTCCGCTGGCTATACAAATGTTAATTGCAGAAACAGTGATGGATATGAGGGCATGCCCGATCACGCTCCTTTTAATGCGATCATTGTAGCTGCAGCATCCAAAACTGTTCCTACCCCACTTTTACAACAATTAAAATTGAATGGATCTCTCATTGCACCCATAGGGCCAAAAGGTGGAACACAGCAACTAAAACTATTTACAAAATCTGTAAATGGAATAACTGAAAAGAACCTGATTCAAGTAAGGTTTGTTCCATTCATGCGACATCAATAAATTAACAATAATCCCTTTTAATTAATTCACCTAAAGCACAACAAAACATTTCTTCAACATTGATGTTTTACAAACAAAGAATATTAGAAAACAAAACACTTTAAACGATGAAAATAGCACAGACATTGTCACTACTCTTATTTATTTCCGTATCCTTAATAGCACAAACACCGGCATCAATTTATGAATACGAAGCTAAAACGATTGATGGAGAAGCATTTGATTTTAAAAGCTTAAAAGGTAAAAAAGTAATGATTGTTAATGTAGCGAGTAAATGCGGTTTAACTCCTCAATACGAACAACTGCAACAGCTACATGAAGAATATGGAGGAGATGATTTTGTAATCATTGGTTTTCCTGCTAATAATTTCATGAGTCAAGAACCAGGTAGTGAATTGGAAATTAAGGAATTTTGCACAGAAAATTATCAAGTTACTTTTCAACTCATGTCAAAAATTTCGGTAAAGGGTGATGATATACACCCTATTTACCAATGGTTAACTCAAGAAAACTTAAACAAACTTGAAGATAACAAAGTGAAATGGAATTTTCAGAAGTACTTAATTGATGAAAAAGGCAACTTAGTAAAAGTAGTATCACCAAGAACAAAACCTTATGATGACGAAATAATCACCTGGCTTAAAGGCTAAAAGCTGATCAATAATAGAGTTTGTTATAACTATCCCTTATGACAATCATTCGTGAATATTGACAGCTTTTTTGAAAAAGCAAAGGGTGTTTGATCAATCGTCAAACACCCTTTTTTATAATATCATTTGGCAATTTTAGTTCAATCCCCGCTTTTCAAGCAAAGGTTGCACAGAAGGCTCTTCTCCTCTAAACTTAAGGTATTGAACCATACCTTCATCATCACCACATTCAGCTAAACAATGCTGACGAAACTTAGCAGCTAATTCTTGATCAAATAAATCACCAGTCTGCTTGAATGCAGCAAATGCGTCCGTATCAAACACTGCAGCCCAAATATAAACGTAATACCCCGCAGAATAACCACCATCAAAAATATGCCCAAAATAGGTCGTACGATAGCGTGGCCAAATCTCATCTATCAAACCAATTTTATCCATCGATGCTTTTTCGAACTCCATTGCATCTTGCAAATCATCAGTAGCCTTTAGACTATGCCAATCTAAGTCTAATATAGAAGCTGCTAAATACTCAGATGTAATAAAGCCTTGATTAAAATGTCCGCTCTTCTGAAGTTTTTCAATAAGCTCATCCGGAATAACTTCATTGGTTTCATAATGGCGTGCATACTGCTTTAATACCTCAGGTTCAGCAGCCCAATTTTCCATAATTTGTGACGGTAATTCAACGTAATCACGTGGTACTACTCCCGCAATTCTTTTGTATTCTCCTTCGGTAAAAAGACCATGAAGCGCATGACCAAACTCGTGAAATAAGGTTGATACTTCATCAAAGTTTAATAAAGCTGGCGTATCCGCTGTTGGACTCGTAAAATTACAAACGATCGAAACCAAAGGTGCAGTCTTCACTCCATCAATAGTAATTGATTCACGAAAGCCAGTACACCATGCTCCCGTACCTTTGCTATCACGCGGGTGATAATCAAGATACAATAAACCTAAATGCTTTCCATCTTTCTCCTTAACTTCAAATACTTCAACCGCTTCGTTATAAACAGGTACGCTATTAATAGGTGTTAATGTAATTCCATACAACTTATTTGCTACCCAAAACATACCATCGCGCACATTATCCAACTTGAAATATGGCGTTATTTGCGATTCATCAAGGTCGTATTTAGCTTTTCTTAGCTTTTCGGAATAATACCACCAATCCCAACTTTGCAGTTTAAAATCACCACCTTCGGCATCAATAATTGCTTGCATTTCTTTCACTTCCGTTTTAGCAACAGCTATGGCAGGCTCCCAAAGTTGATTCAAGAAATCGTATACTTTTTCCGGCGTCTTAGCCATATTCACATCAATCACATATTCAGCATGAGTATTGAAACCTAATAATTGAACACGTTCCGATCTAATCTTGGCCATTTCAGCAGCGATGGCTTTGTTGTCAAAAGCATCATCGTTATTTCCTCTTTTAAAATAACCACTGTATAATTGCTCTCTTAACTCACGCTTATCTGCATATTGAAGAAATGGTATCAAACTTGGTTTTTGAATGGTAAAAAGCCATTTTCCTTCTTGCCCTTTTTGCTTAGCCCGATACGCAGCGGCCTCAATAACACCTTCAGGCAAACCAGCCAAATCTTCTTTATTATCAATTACTAATTCAAAATTACTATTAGATTCTGCTAAATGGTTCTCGCCAAATTTTAATTGAAGAGAGGACAATTTTTCATTCAAAGCCTTTAATTTCAACTGATCTTCGTCGTTAAGCTCAGCTCCATTACGCACAAAATCCATGTAATATTTCTCAACAACTCGTATTTGAATAGCAGTCAAACCTAAAGTTTGACGTTGGTCATAGACTTGTTTTACACGCTTAAACAGATCCATATTCATGGAAATGTTATCCTTATGCTTTGTTAACATCGGTGTTACCTCACGAGCGATACGCTGTAAATTTTCGTTGTTATCAGTCTCCTTTACATTGAAGAACACACTGCCCACTTTATTTAAAAGTGAACCTGAGCGATCAAATGCAACAATTGTATTAGTAAAATTAGCATCTTCAGAATTAGCAATAATTGCAGCTATTTCGTTTTCTTGTTCAGCTATACCTTTTTTAAACGCAGGCAAATAATGCGTTTCCAATATAAGATCAAAAGGTGGAGCCTTAAATTCAGTTGTGTATTCAGAAAAAAAAGGATTTTCACCTTCACTTTTTTCCTGAACCTGACATGCAGATAAAGTCATAAGTAAAGTTGTTAAAAACAATAATGTCTGTTTCATCTTCAATGATTTAGAAATAAATAATCAAGTGGTTAAACGAAAGATTTATGATTGATGTAAATGATCGTTCCAAATTTACTATTTTATTAATAGTAGAAACGTAAAAATAAAAAAAAGACATCCCGGAATGGAATGTCTTTCAAATTATTATCTAATTGTCAACAATTATGACTTCAATTGCGCTTCAATTTCTTTAATCTGACCTTTAAAGTCCTTATCTGTTTCAATCAAATTATTAACTGCTTTACATGCATGTAATACAGTAGCATGATCTTTTTTACCAATCTTAGCTCCAATGGCAGATAGAGATGAATTTGTCATTCCCTTACTAAAGTACATTGCAATCTGGCGTGCTTGCACTATCTCACGTTTACGTGTTTTCGATTGCAATAAATCAAGTCCCATTCCGAAATAATCACATACCGTTTGAGAAATAGATTCAACAGACACCTCCCTAGTGGTTTTCTTAACTAATTTATCAATGATGGCACGAGCTGAATCGAAAGTAATTTCCTTCTTCGTGAGTGTTGCCTGCGCCAATAACGAGATTAATGCGCCTTCTAGTTCACGCACATTGTTAATCACATTACTTGCAATGTAATAAACCACATCCTCTGGTACAGTTAATCCATCGGTATAAATTTTGCGATTTAAAATCTCCACTCTTGTTTCAAAATCAGGCACCTGCAAATCGGCAGATAAGCCCCATTTGAATCGTGATAATAATCGATCTTCTAAACCTAACAATTCAACAGGTGCTTTATCACTTGTGATAATTAACTGCTTACCTGATTGGTGAAGATGATTAAATATATGAAAGAATGTATTTTGTGTTTTAGTTTTTCCAGCAAACTCATGCACATCATCAATTATAAGTACATCTATCATCTGGTAAAAATTAAGAAAGTCATTCTGCGAATTATTTCGAACCGAATCAGTAAACTGAGTTTGAAACTTATTAGCATTAACATACAATACAGTTTTTTCAGGCATATTACGCTTAACCTCAATACCGATTGATTGTGCTAAATGAGTTTTTCCAAGACCAGAGTTACCATAAAGAAACAATGGATTAAAAGCAGTTTTACCAGGATTTTTAGCTACTGCTAAACCTGCACTTCGTGCCAAACGATTACATTCTCCCTCAATATAGTTTTCAAAACTATAATCACTATTTAATTGTGGGTCGACATTCAATTTTTTAATTCCAGGTATTACGAAAGGATTACGAATATCCGGACGTTCATTGTTTGATTGAACGGCAACAGGGCGATTTCTTAAATCGGTTTTATTAGCTGTTGGAAAATTTAAGGTATAAGGTTTTCGATTTGCAACATGACTATTGTCCATAACCACATTGTATTCCAACTTAGCTGCATTTCCAAGTTTATTTCTTAAAATTTTACTTAAAAGATCAATGTAATGTTCTTCTAAATACTCATAGAAAAAAAGACTTGGCACCTGTATGGTGAGTACATCTTTTTCAAGTTTGAGCGGTTCAATGGGTTCGAACCAGGTTTGGTAACTCGTTTGAGGTATATTGTCTTTTACAACTTGAAGACAAGCATCCCAAACTTTTGCGTAATCGACTTTCATTCTTATATTTCGGTTTTCTTTTTAGAATTATGTTCAGTGACTATCCCTATTCTGAAAACAAATTTTGTGAAAAAATATGTGAAAAAAAAACATTAATTCTCTTGACATTCTAATTACTACAATTCGACCACTAGAAATCAACAACTTAAGGTTTTTGAACTAAAAAATCTCATTTTCAGCAACATACAAGTTACCGTGAATAATAGCAGCTTGCCGTACCTCTAGTGTTTTCAATCATTTGACAGATAAGTGAAAAAAAACTTAACCTTTAATTAAAAAAAATTTCACACAACATTTTTAACAGTATATATATATTTTACCTAGTAAGTTTTTGGGCCTTTTTAAGACTGATTTCCTCCCCATTTTCAAACGCTACGATGCAAGATTCCTCAAATTGAGGCTTTATTTCTTCAAATATTTTTTGAATTTCAACAAACGACTCTGATTGGGCGATGGAATAGTAATAACGTGATTTTCTATAATCTTCGAATACTCTGTATTTAGAATTAACCACAACAGAATCCATTTTAAGAGGTTTCTTTGACTGCTTTAGCACAATCTGATATATAACCCCATGAATACCATAAGCGTTATCAGAAACGACAACTTTCTTACCTACATTAACCGCAGAAAAGTTAACGTAGCGATCAGGATGATGACGCACATCAATCAACAAACGATTTAAGTTAGCAGAAACATCCGTAAGTGAATAATATAGCTCTTTATCAGACAATAACAATCCTAAAGTACCCTCACTTTGATTTATACTAGTAAGCAATAAGGAAGTTTGGCCTAGTGTAGTTTTTAGCGCAGCTAACGATTCATCAATTTGAGCCGCCTCCAATTGTTGGCTAAAACCCGCCAAACTTTTAAAAGTTGTATCAATATATGGCGCCTGCGCATTCAAGACGATCATTAGTGAATCCATACGTGAGATCATATTCGTTACATCACCATCATCATCCATTTTATTAGCTAATGAAGCGGATAATCTTTCAAAGTTATCCATCGATTTGCTAAAAGATTCGATACTCTTAGACAAATTAGCTTTATTATCTTCATTGACAATATCACCAAGATTAGTAAAGACAGAGTCGAGTTGGACAATTAAACGCTCAGCTTTATCTTTTAAGGGCAACACCTCCATACTAACCTGATCTTTCAAGTCACCCATAACGGAGGTGTTCATTGTATCTCCCATAGCCAACAACTCAGTATCGCTGCCAGGTAGAAATTGAACTCCTTTTGAACCCATTAAGTCTAAACTATAGATCTGCGCTCGTGAATCTTTTGGCAAAATCAAGTCCTTGTTCATTTGAAAGGTCACAATGAACATATCCGATTTTGAACTATGGAAATCAATATCTCGTACAGCTCCTACTTTAAATCCACGATAAAAAACAGGGCTTGCTTTTGTTAAGCCATCAATACGTGCATAAACACCGTAATAATAATCACCTACGCGAAATATATCACGACCACTTAGAAAGTTAAGTCCCCAAATAATAATGATAAATGCTGCAAAAACTGTAAGACCAATTTTAAATTCTTTTTTCATAGCTAATTATTATCACACCACCACATCGAAATGTCTAATGTTTTATAATATAATTTTATACAAATATAGGAAGATTACTTTGCCCTTGCTTCACTTAGCCTAATTTTACTACCGTTTTCAAATGCAACAACAAAGCAGTCGTTTACATCTTTCTTTACAGTTTTCATTTGCTGTAATATATCATCATAATTGTCACTCTGCCCTGTAGTGTATTTAAACCTATCTCCATCCTTATACATCCAGATATTATCAAACTTTTTATAAAAAGAAGTTCCTTTTTTAACTTCTTTCTTTGAAGAGGCAATTTGGATACGATACACAATAGACGAAATGGATTGTTTTTCTGATTCGCGATTTAACTGCACATGATCGTCCATTTTACTTTTAGAGTCAAACTCATTTTTATAATCCCTAACTGCTCTAAATAAAGCCGACGCCATAAAAGTTTGTCCCTTCTCAGAAGCAATAAAAGCTTCCTCCTTTTTATTACTTAAAAAACCTAGTTCCACTAAAACACTGGGCATTGATGCCTTCCGCAGCACCAAAAATCCTGCTTGTTTTACACCTCTATCACGCCTACCAACCCTATTATGAAACTGATCTTGCATCATAGATGCTACACTAATACTCTGACCTAAATGCACATCTTGCATCAATTCAAATATAATATACGACTCAGAGGAATTTGGATCAAAACCCTCATAAGTTGTACTATAATCTTCTTCCAGCACAATTACTGAGTTCTCTTTCTTAGCCACCTCAAAGTTTTCTTCAGATCGATGAAGACCAAGAACAAAAGTTTCGGCACCATATATTGAAGATGCTCCAATTGAGTTGGCATGAATGGACACAAATAAATCTGCATTATTCCTATTCGCGATATCCGCTCGCTTATTTAAAGGAACAAATACATCCTTATCCCTTGTATAAACAACTTTTACATCGGGTAAATATTCATTGATATACTGACCTAATTTTAGAGCCACTTTGAGAACTACGTCTTTTTCTTTAACCTTAGATCCAGTTGCACCAGGGTCACGGCCCCCATGACCAGCATCAATAACCACCGTTTTAAAGCGTATTGATTCCTGAGCAATCAACTGTCCCTTAGGAAGCAAGAAGAATAAACTAAATAAAACAATAAAAAAACTGCGTGTATATACTGGATAAATTGTCATACATTTACGGTTTACAAGCTTTAATGCAGTTCAAAAATAGAAAAATAATGAAGAGATAAAAAAGACATTTTTTAAACCTATTTTTTTTCTCTTTCCTGCCATGTGCCCATTTTTTGATTATTTTTGTGACGCTTGAAAAAAAAACACATTGATACAATCAAACTTAATAAAGTCAGAAAAGGATAAATTGCTCATCTTTATTATAGCATTTATCTTATTTTCTTTTCATTCAAATACATTACTTGCCCAAGAACAGCTAACTCCTGTTCATGCATTACCAGATAGCACACGTCAGGACAGTACAGTAAATTCACCTGCCAGTTTTGCCATTGACGCTGAAGTTAAGTACAAAGCTTCTGATTCCATATATACTGACATGCTTACTAAAAAAACATATTTGTACGGTAATGCGGAAGTAAGTTATCAAGATGTACTACTTAAAGCACATACAATTGTTTTAGATATGGATAGCAGTACCGCTTTAGCATATGGTACTGTTGATTCTCTTGATCAAGAAATAGGACTACCAGTTTTCACCGACCCAAGTGGAGAATACTCCATGCGTCGTATGAAATATAATTTCAAGTCAGAAAAAGCCATTATTGAACACATCGTAACAGAACAAGGCGAAGGTTTTGTGGTAGGAAGTCGTGCCAAAAAGATAGAAGACGATGCCTATTGCATGAAACATGCTAAATACACAACTTGCGATAATCATGATCATCCTCATTTTTATCTTAATTTAACCAAGGCAAAAGTAATTCCTGGAAAGAAAACGGTAACAGGGCCTGCCTATTTAGTTGTTGAAGATGTAAAATTGCCAATTGCCATTCCATTTGCAATTATACCAAGTACTTCATCCTACAGTTCTGGCTTTATCTTTCCATCGTATCGAGATGAACAGGTCAGAGGTTTCGGATTAACCGACGGCGGATACTATTGGGCCGCTAACGATTATTTTGATTTAATGGTACAAGCTGACATTTTTACCAATGGATCATGGGCAACTCGTTTCGCATCTAACTATAAGAAAAGATATAAATTCGGGGGTAGATTTAATTTTCAATACATCAATAATATATTTAGCGAAAAAGATTTACCTGATTATCGAAAAACAAAAGATATGTCAATTGCCTGGACACATCGTCAAGATGCCAAGGCCAATCCATATCAAACATTTTCGGCAAGTGTTAACTTCTCGACAAGTTCATTCGACCAAAACAATGTAAACAATCTGGTTAACCCGAATGCTAACGACATTTCTCGAAATACAAAACGTTCAAGTATATCGTATAGTAAAAGGTGGGCGGGACGTCCGTTTAATTTCTCGGCCAACTTGCTGCACTCACAAAACAGTAGAGATACTACTATTGATCTAACAATACCTGACTTAACGTTTACTGTAAATCGTATTTACCCCTTTAAAAGAAAAAACAAGGTAGGAACAGACGAAAATTTACTAGAAAAAATTAGCTTATCATACACGGGTAACCTCAAAAATTACGTGCATACTAAAGAAAGTGACTTGTCCTTTTCGGGCAATAGCCTAACAGATCAATGGAAGAATGGAGTTAAACATAGTGTTCCAATTGCTATGAGTTTAAAGTTTTTGAAACACTTTACAGTTAATCCTTCTTTTAATTATACGGAACGTTGGTATTTCAAACAGATCAAGCAAGGATATGACGAAGTTAATCAACAAGTAGTAAATACGGATACTACAGCCGGATTTAATCGAGTTTATGACTATAGTTTAAGTGCTGGTACATCTACCAAGATCTACACTTTCTTTAAACCATGGGAAAAATTATTCGGTGATAAAGTTGACAATATTCGCCATGTGGCTACACCTTCCGTATCATTTTCTTATCGTCCAGATTTCGGGCAAAGCAAATACGGCTACTACGATTATTTCGAATATTACGATGAAAGCCGCGACGAAATTGTACGTCATGATTATTCCAATTATGAAGGCTCCTTATACGGCACTCCTGGAAAGGGACGTTCTGGTTCAATGGGATTAAGCTTGGGAAATACCCTTGAAATGAAACTTAAAAGTGACAAAGACACTACAGGCTTTAAGAAAGTTAAAATAATAGAAAGCCTAAACTTTAATACAAGCTACAATTTCTTAGCTGATTCTTTAAAATGGCAACCCATATCAATGTCAGGTAGAACAAAGGTACTCGGAACAAATATTAACTTTGGCGCACGTTTTGACCCTTACGCCCTTGATACAACTAGCACAGGCCAACCCATTCGTGTTGACAAATCGGTATGGTCAACGCAACGAAAAATTGCCCGACTAGAAAGTGCTAATCTTAGCTTTGGTTTTAATTTTGGATCCGATACTTTCAAGAAAAAAGACGATGATAATAACGGAGAAGAGGAAGGCCAAGAAGAGGACGAAAACATTCCACCTCCGATGGATCCAAATAATCTGAATTCACAACTCCCCTCCTTTGATAAAGATAGAAACACCAATTTATTCATGGGAGATGATGGTTATGCTGAGTTCTCAATGCCATGGACTATTTCTGTCAACTACTCATTACGCTTAAGTCGCGATGGTTTTAATAAGGAAAAGATGGATTACGACATGAAGGTCACCTCTGATGTCAACCTTAATGGTAATGTATCTTTAACTCCCAAATGGAAGGTTAACTTTTCAACTGGATATAGTTTCGACATGAAAACTCTTGCTCATACTAACCTTGGGGTTAGTCGCGATTTGCACTGTTGGAGCATGAATTTTAACATCGTTCCGGTAGGCAGGTACAAATCGTACTTCTTTACCATTCGAGTTAATTCTAGCATGCTACAGGATCTTAAATACGAAAAACGAAACAGTCCGCGAGACAACCCTGGATTCTATCAATAATAAAAACTCTTAATAAACTAATTAACAAAGATGAAACGAATTATCTCAACAGAAAATGCTCCCGGAGCAATCGGGCCATATAGCCAGGCCATAGAAGTTAATGGAACTCTTTATATCTCAGGGCAAGTACCTGTGAACCCAGCTACTGGCAAAGTGGTTGAAGGTGGCATCACAGAACAAACTGAACAAGTAATGAAAAACATTGCTGCAATTCTTAAAGAAGCTGGTTACCAATTTTCTGATGTTGTAAAATCGACTTGTTTACTAAATGACATGGCTAATTTCAAAGCTATGAATGATGTATACGGTTCATACTACAAAGAGAACCCTCCGGCAAGAGCTGCTTTTGCGGTGCGCGAATTACCCCTATCGGTAATGGTTGAAATTGAAACCATCGCGGTTAAATAACAACAAAAACATATATAATATAAGATCGCATTCTTCCCAATGCGGTCTTTTTTTATGCTCAATTTTTAGCAAAAGAAAAACCACCATGTCCCCATGGTGGTTTTTATGTTTGTTTGAAAAATGTTTAATCCGTAGATTAATAAATGTTACTCAGCAACAACCTCAAAAGAGATGTCAACTTTCACTTCGCGGTGTAATTTTACAGTCGCAGTATAACTTCCTAATTCTTTAACAGCATCTTCTTTAATAGAGATATTTTTACGCTCTACAGCGAATCCATCTTTAGTTAAAGCTTCAGCAATTTGAATAGTGTTAACTGAACCAAAAATCTTACCTGTTGAACTTGCTTTTGCACCTAAAGTAATTGACTTACCTTCTAATGTTTTAGCAACTTCTAGAGCTTCATTTTTGATTTTCTCTTCTTTATGAGCTCTTTGTCTCTTATTCTCAGCGTGTACTTTCTTGGCAGAAGTGGTAGCCAAAATAGCTAATCCCTTAGGGATTAAGTAATTTCTACCGTAACCGTTTTTCACAACTACAATATCATCTTTATGGCCAAGATTCTGAATATCTTCTCTTAATATAATTTCCATCGTAAATCCTCCTTTTTCTTATTTCATCAAATCGGTTACGTATGGCAACAAGGCCAAATGACGTGCACGCTTAACTGCGCGAGAAACTTTTCTTTGATATTTCAAAGAAGTACCAGTTAAACGACGAGGTAAAATTTTACCTTGCTCGTTCAAAAATTTCTTTAAGAATTCAGGATCTTTGTAATCGATGTACTTGATCTTGTTCTTTTTGAAACGGCAATACTTCTTCTTCTTAATCTCTACCGATGGAGGCGTTAGATATCTGATTTCTGATTGATTCTGTGCCATGGCTTAATTCTCCTTTTTTTCTTTTTTGGTTGCTTTTATTCTTTTCTCAGCATATAGAGCAGCATATTTATCTAACTTGAAAGTTAGAAAACGAATAACGCGCTCGTCTCTACGGAATGCTAACTCAAACTTAGCAATTACAGTAGGGTCTGCTTCAAATTCGAACAACTGATAGAAACCAGTTGATTTCTTCTGAATTGGATAAGCCAATTTTCTAAGGCCCCAATTCTCTTCGTTTATCATTTTGCCCCCATTCTCGGTAATCAAACCTTTGAATTTGTCGACCGCTTCCTTCATCTGAACATCAGACAAAACGGGAGTTAAAATGAAAACGGCTTCATAACGATTTAACATATCTTCTTAATTTTAGAAGGTTTAAATAATCAGGGCGCAAAGATAGAAATAAATAATTAAGAATCAAAGTAGAAATAAGTCAGTAGTACATAGGCAATAGTCAGTAGTAATTACCTTCACTACTGACCAATCGCTATTAACTTTTATACTAATGTTTATGTCCAGAAAAGTAACGCATAAACTGAACACGTTCAAACATTTCGGGATTTCCAGACTTACCTTGACTCAATCGACCTTTAAAGTCTGAAATAGAATCAAAACCTCTACGATCCATCCACTTTTCCATCTCGGTAAGCATCCAGCTTATTACCTCAGGGCCGTCCTTATAAACAGCTGATACAATTTCAACAGCGGAGGCACCAGCCAACAACATCTTAACTAAAGTACGATAATCATGAACGCCTGTTGAGGCCACCAAATCACTCTTCACATGAGATGACATAATAGATATCCATCGAAGCGGCATGGTAAATTCATCAGGATGAGAATAAACCTTTCCACTTACCACCTGATCATTTTCGATATCAAAATCGAGCGACGTAAAGCGATTAAATAATATTAATCCGTCAATACCTGATTCAGATAAGCTTTTAATTGTACTTCCCAGATTAGTAAAATACGGTGCTAGTTTAATCCCAACAGGTACTTTTATGTGATTTTTCACCTTCTTTACAATATCGAAATACACATTCTCAACTACCTCAGCTGTTGCTTCAACATTGTAAGGCAATTTAAATATATTCAATTCGATACCGTCAACACCCGCGCTTTCAATTTTATTGGCGTACGAAACCCATTCGCTATACGATGAACAATTAATACTAGCAATGATGGGTACATCAACTGCTTCTTTTGCTTCACGAATTAGGGCCACATAGTTTTCCAACGCATCGTTTTTCACCTGATAATCGAAGTAATCGAAAAACTCAAGATTATTTTCGTCCATCCCCAATTGCTGCCCAATGGTTTGTTCCGCTTCGGCTAATATCTCTTCTTCAAAAATTGATTTCAAAACAATGGCTCCAGCACCTGCATCGGCCAGTTTCTTAATTCCTCCTATAGTTGAAGCCAAACCAGAACTTCCAATAACGATTGGATTTTTAATTGGTATGCCTAAATATGTAGTTGATAAATTCTTCATTTGATTATGCGTTAAGTTTTTCTTGAAGATAATTATGCATTGAAGCTGCGGCATTTCGTCCGTCGCCCATGGCAAGAATTACAGTAGCTCCACCACGAACAATATCACCACCGGCGAACATTTCAGGAATGGAAGATTGTAATTTTTCTTCGTCAACAACAATAGTTCCCCATTTAGTTGTTTCTAACTGAGGAAGCGAACTTGGGATAAGTGGATTCGGCGATACACCAACACTCACCACAACCGTATCTACATCAATCATATATTCCGAACCCTCCATTGGAACCGGACGACGACGGCCAGAACTGTCAGGCTCACCCAATTCCATTTTCTGAACCTTCATGCGATTAACCCGTCCGGTTTCATCAGCATAATATTCAATCGGGTTGGTTAAAGTCATAAACTCTATGCCTTCTTCCTCGGCATGCTTAATTTCTTCAACACGAGCAGGCATTTCTTCCATCGAACGACGGTAAATAATCATAGCACGATCAGCACCTAAACGCTTGGCCGTACGTACCGAATCCATGGCCGTATTACCACCACCAATAACAGCAACGCTCTTACCACTCACAATAGGTGTATCTGTAAGAGGATTGGCTGCGTCCATAAGGTTGATACGAGTTAAATACTCATTTGAACTAAGTATACCTATATAATTCTCACCCGGAATATTCATGAAACGTGGTAAACCAGCACCACTACCGGTAAAGAACCCTTGAAATCCTTCTTCCTTTAAATCATCAATGGAAGCCGTACGCCCGACAATGAAGTTCATTTCGAATTTCACACCCATCTTACGCAACACTTCAATTTCAACATCAACAATGCTATTTGGCAATCGAAATTCTGGGATACCATATTTTAACACACCACCTATTTCGTGCAAGGCTTCAAACACGGTTACATCATAACCTAACTTAGCCATATCTCCGGCAAAGGTTAATCCGGCAGGTCCACTACCAATAACAGCCACTTTGATACCATTACCCTCAGCTACTTTTGGCACTGCCATCTGACCCGACTCACGCTCAAAATCAGCAGCAAATCGCTCTAAGTGACCGATAGCTACCGGCTCTTTTTTCATCTTAAGCCAGTAAAAACACTTGGCTTCGCACTGTTTCTCCTGTGGACAAACACGACCACAAACAGCAGGCAAAGCACTGGTTTCTTTTAAAACACTAGCAGCTTCTAGTACCTCACCCTTTTCAATGTACTTGATAAACTTAGGAATATTAATCTCAACCGGGCAACCAGAAATACAAGTTGGATCAGGACAATCCAAGCAACGCTGGGCTTCAGCCATTGCCTCTTCTTTAGTCAAACCAGAGTTAACTTCAATGTTCGATTTTACTCTTTCGTCAGCAGCTACCTCACCCATGTGCACACGAGTTAAACCAGTACGCTCCTTATTCTTCATTAAAGCACGAATATCTACTCTCCAGGACTGCTCCCTTTCGGCTTTTAAAAATTCTTTAGTAACAGTCATAACTAATTCTTTTCTTTTTTATCTAGATACTCTCGTTCTGCTTCTTTCTCAATATTCTTGTAACCATTGAGGCGTAATAACATTTCGTCGAAATCAACTTGATGTGCATCAAATTCAGGACCATCAACACATACAAATTTCGTTTTTCCACCAACAGTAATACGACATGCACCACACATACCTGTTCCATCTACCATGATGGTATTTAAACTGGCATAAGTTTTAACATCGTATTTTTTAGTACACAAGGCTGCAAATTTCATCATGACTGCTGGTCCGATTACAACGGACAAATCAACATTTTCGCGCTGCATTACTTTTTCCATGGCATCGGTTACCAAACCTTTTTCGCCATACGAACCATCGTCAGTCATTACAATCACCTCATCAGAATATTCTCTAACCTGATCTTCCAAAATGATTAAATCCTTTGTACGAGCAGCAATAACGGTTATAACTTTATTACCCGCTTTCTTCAAGGCTTCAACAATTGGTAACAATGGGGCTACTCCTACTCCACCACCACAAGCTAGGACAGTACCGAAATTTTCGATATGAGTAGCTTCGCCCAAGGGGCCAACCAAATCGGTTAGTTCGTCACCAACATTCAAATCGGCAATTCGACGCGAAGAAACGCCTACACGCTGAATTACCAATGTAATGGTTCCTTTCTCGGCATTAGCCGAAGCGATGGTCAAGGGGATACGTTCACCAGTTTCGCCAACTTTGACTATTACAAAGTGCCCGGCTCTACGTGCCTTTGCAATTCTTGGAGCTTCAATTTCTAAACGTACAACGTTCTCTGAAAAAAACTCCTTTTCAATAATCTTATTCATAATAAGCAAATAATCAGTTTATTGCTAACGGCAATTAATGATAACAAAAATGAAAGTAATAGATACGACTGTTGATGTACTCAATTACTAATCAAAAATAAATCCTTATTTCAAGTATTTGAATGACATTCGTTACGAATATACAATTTACAATTATTCTAAATAGACCAAAACGCATAAATAATCGAAACAAGTTCAATCCATTTCTTTCAATCCATGTGAAATTAGATTAAATTTATCAGACCAGACACTTTTTAAACAGACTATTATGGACTTTGAAGCATTTTACAAGATTAGTTATGGCTTATATGTTATTTCTGCCAGCAATGGAAAAAAGATAAATGGATACATTGCTAACACAGCCTTTCAAGTAACAGCATCACCGCCGCAAATTGCCATTAGCTGTAATACCGATAACTTTACATGTGGGCTGATTGAACAATCAAAAAAATTCAGCATCTCGATATTAAACCAAAATGCAAAGGCAGAAACAATTGGCCTATTTGGTTACAAAAGCGGAAAAGACATTGATAAATTTGAATCAATCGATTATACCAAGGCGCAAAGTGGAACTCCAGTAGTTTTGGAAGATTGCATTGCATGGTTCGATTGCAAAGTCAATCAAGTTATTGAGGTTGGAAGTCATAAAATGTTTATTGCTACTATAGTTGAAAACAATCTGCTAAATGCAGATGCTGATCCATTGACCTACGAATACTATAGAAAAGTTAAGAAAGGAGTAGCTCCCAAAAATGCACCAACCTATATTGATAAAAGCCCGGAAACACCGAAAGAAACAGATTCCACAATGACTAAGTATAAGTGCTTAGCGTGTGGTTACATATATGATCCTGCAATTGGTGACGAAGAAAGTGGAATAGAACCTGGTATTGCTTTTGAAGACCTTCCGGACGATTGGACCTGTCCAACCTGTGGTTCTCCCAAAGAGATGTTCGAAGCCGTATAAATATATATAGTATTTATATCCATCCTAAATAGGAATTACTTTAAGTATTGACATTAATTATTTCATAAATTTGTATCAACCCAGATATTATAAAAACCTCAAACAATAGGTAAAATGAACAGTTTAAAAGGAACAAAAACAGAACAGAATCTTTTAAAAGCATTTGCTGGCGAATCGCAAGCACGTAATCGCTACACATACTTTGCTAAGCAAGCTAAAAAAGAAGGTTTAGAGCAGATCTCTGCTATTTTCATGGAAACAGCTGAACAAGAGAAAGAACATGCAAAGCGCTTCTTTAAGTTTTTAGAAGGTGGCATGGTTGAAATTACTGCAACTTTTCCTGCCGGAATTATTGGTGATACTAAAGAAAACCTACAAGCAGCTGCGGATGGTGAAAACGAAGAATGGACTGAGTTATATCCTGAATTTGCTAAAATAGCCGAAGAAGAAGGTTTTAAAGAAGTTGCAGTTGCCTTTAAAATGATTGCTAAAGTAGAGGCTCACCATGAGGCTAGATATAGAAAGCTATACAGCAACCTTGAAGAAGGTAAGGTATTTGAAAAAGATGGTAAAGTAACATGGATGTGTCGTAATTGTGGTTTCATACACGAAGGCACAAAAGCACCTAAAACTTGCCCGGCTTGCTTACACTCACAAGCTTACTTTGAAATTAGCGAAGAAAATTACTAGATCGCAAAATAAGTAATTGGTATCGACCATTCCATTATTTTCTTTTTATGAAATATAGTGGAGTGGTTGTTTTTAGAACTTATCGAAACACATAACCTCATTTCATTCAGTTGGCATGCGGTTGACAAAATAACAATAACCATCCGTAAAAACTCAAAATATGCCTAGTATTAAAAACACCTTCCAAATCGCATTAATATGCTTCTTTTCTGTATTTATCTTTATTTCGTGCGAAAAAGAGGATAGCAATGATGAATCACCTAATCCTTTTGTCGGAGTTTGGAAAATTGAATACAGTTCTAGTAATTGGGAAATATGCACTTTTAACGAGGATTTAAGTTATGAAAGCGAATACCATGAACTAAACCCTAGCTATGAACAGTATGATACAGGCACTTATACATTTTCCACATCAGAAAAAACAGTAACTTTTAAGGAAGGTGATGAGACATGGACTGAAGACTATGAATTTATTTCACCAACTACCCTTGATCTAAGTGGCGATATTTATATTAAACAATAGGATAAAGTATCAAAATAAAGTATAATAGTGTCAGAATCATTCATCTCTTAAGCACACTCTTATAGTAATAAATCCCCATTGTTTGAGCGATGTACATTAGTAAGAAAATACTATTAACATCTCGTGCACGTATAATCCTGATGGCCTGGGGAAACATGGCTGTTGTTGTTAGTACGGCTGCAATGGTACCAATCAAGGATACTATCATTATTAGTACTTAAAATAGGATAAAACGTCTGTAAGCTTTTCTAATTCTACCATTCTAACCGAATCATGAACGCTCTCAACTACCTCGTGTTGCCAGGTAGTATGAAATGGAATATGCATGCCGAAACCTCCGATTTCAACAACGGGTATTACGTCCGATTTCATTGAATTGCCAACCATTAGAAATTGCTCAGGAAGTATATCTAAATGCTTTATCAATTTAAGATAGGCCTTGGGATGTTTATCACTCATTACCTCAATGTGATGAAAATATTTGATCAAACCGGATTTATTCAATTTTCGCTCCTGATCCAACAAATCACCTTTAGTCGCAACTATCAACCGATATTTAGCCGATAAGAACCTCAACACCTCTTCTACTCCATCTAATAATTCAACAGGTTTGTGAAGCATCGTTTTGCCAATAGCCAGTATTTGCTCAGCTTGGCCAGATGACAGTTTTCCACCAGTAATTATTGTGGCTGTTTCAAGGAGTGATAGTACAAATGCCTTAATGCCATAACCATAAATTGGCATGTTATCCATTTCCACCTTATACAATTCTTTTAAAACATCTTTCTCTTCAGAATAGGCCTGCATTAAGTGCGCAAATTCATTCTCTGCCTCTCTAAAAAAAGTCTCATTTTCCCAGAGCGTATCATCCGCATCGAAACCAATTACCTTTATTCCTTCCATATCCATAGTTCAAAAGTATAGAAATTTAAATGAATCGTTAATTGATTATAACATCAAAATGGATATATAAAAAACAATATTAAGCCAATTAAAAGAATATGATTATTTTTGAAAAAAATCTATTATGGCAAAAAAGAAGTGGAAAAATCTTGATGGCGTTGTATTCTCGACTAATCAGGATTTTGATTACCAATATAACGAAGATGAAGATCAGGAAACCTTAGCTCCCAATCAACAGGATTTACGTGTAATGCTTGATAAAAAACAACGCGGTGGAAAAAAAGTAACACTCGTTACAGGTTTTGTTGGTAGCAATGACGATTTAAAGGATTTGGGGAAAACGCTAAAAAGCAAGTGTGGTGTTGGTGGAACAGCCAAGGATGGAGAAATTTTAATTCAAGGTGATTTTAGAGATAAGGTAGTTGCGTTACTTATAAAAGAAGGTTTTAAAGTTAAGAAGTCAGGAGGTTAATTAAAGGTTATGAAAGTAATTGATCCAACAGTTTTTTATCAAAAACAAAACGAACCTAACAAAAGTTGTTTTCTTGCTCTTCGCAGCATTATTCTTAATCAGGATGAAAACGTAAGCGAAACAGTAAAATATGGCATGCCTTGTTTTTGTTACTTCAATAAGGCATTTTGCTATTTATGGACGGATAAAAAATCGGGAGAACCATACATCCTATTTGTTGAAGGCGAATATTTAAATCATGCTGAACTAGAAAAAGGCAGCCGAGCCCGCATGAAGATACTCAAGGTTAATCCAAATATAGACTTACCTTTAAACACTATAACACAACTACTAAATTCAGCATTGGATCTGTACAAAAATGGCACTATAAAAATAAAGTAATATACTTGCAATATGATTACATCAAGATATGACAAGGACGAAGACATAGTATACGTTGAACGCCATGGCAATGTAGACATTAACGACCTAGTTAAATATGTCGTTAGCTTAGATCATGACTTCAACCACCTTAATTCACTTCATATTATTGATGATTTAAGAAATTCCACATCTACCTTTAAACAAAAGGAATATCCGGCAATTATAAAGGAAATTGAAGCAAGAATTAAAAGGTATGATAAAGTAAAATGTGCTGTTGTGGTGGAAAAACCAAAAGAAACAGCCTTAAGCATACTATATAAAATGACATCAAAATCGATTGATAAATATACCTACGAAACATTCTCGACATTAGAAGCAGCAAAGCGGTGGTTGAAACATCCCATTCAATAATAAACTCTAATCTTCAATACATGGTTTTTTTGTTAACACTTCACCCCAACTAATCAACTGGATATTATTCTCTTTTAGTAATATAGAAGTCCTATTATCATTCAAAAAGTCAAAATCAATCTGACGCCATTCAGAACCAAAATTGGGATGGTCAATGGTAATTTGCCTCATTTCATCATCATCAAAAGCAGGATGTACCAAAAGCATGTTAAAACCATTAGGAAGCTCATTCAAAATATGCTCATAATACTTTGACAATTGCCCCTTTTCAAACATACTATAATCGCCAAGGTAGGTATTATCAACACAAAAATCCGATGCGCTTAATTCTTGTTTTATATCAATGCCAAATTCATTCAAATGGTGTTCATCCAAAAACACGGGAAGATTATAATCGCGCCCTAGTCGCTTATATACATCCAACAAATCAGGACTTAGGCCGATTGTATACATATGAGAATCCAAATGACTAATTTTAATACCCATTGATAGCATTCTATCAATCTGAGCCCTTAATTCCTTCTCAACTTCAATGGGATTAGCTTTTTTTCTCACCTCATCACGACTCATTGGAAAATACCCATCATCATCAACCAAACTTGGAACTTCTGTTACCGGAAGCACTGGTCCAAATTTATACGATTTCCATTCGCATGTTAAGGTTAAATGTACACCACAATCAAATTCTGGATTCTGTTTGGCAAACTGCGCTATTTCATCAAAACAAGGACAAGGCACCATTATGCTATACGAACTAACAACGCCTTCTTCGAGCGACTGCATTATTGCTTTATTTTGGGAATGAGATAAACCAGCATCATCAGCATGAATTATCAAGTACTTTTGATTCGAATTCTTGTTAGACATCATAAAAAGCTAAAGCAGTATATCAAAATTTACTCAAACAAATCATTCTTACTATTGTCATCGCATCCATTCCACTGTCGCAAATAAATAATGCCATCTGACTTAACAACTACCTGGTAAATATCGTCCATTTCATCAGGTGTAAATTGAGATTCATGGCAGCCAAAAGCTGCACGTCCTAACTTTAATTCTTCTTTAGAAAATGATATTTGATGCGTAATAAAATCAGGATTCATCACGTGAATATTAGTCTTAAAAAAGTCTCCAGTAGGCGTTTTAAAATCACCTGTTTTATCCAGTATGGTTTGCGTAATAGTATAATAAAACAAACTACTAGTATTAGATAGCTCCCAATTCTGAAAAACCTCAGTAACAATATTACTCACCACCCTATGATCAGGATGTCCATAACCTCCATCGGGTCCCATTGTAATAATTACATTAGGCGCATATTCGTCGAGTAGTGCTTTTATGTCCTCATCCAGCGAATAAACATTATCCCATTCTGACAATTTTCCATCGCCATAATTCATGAAAACAGGAGGATTTATACCAAGGCATTTGCAAGCTGCTTGAGCTTCTTTTTCCCTAACCTTTTTTAGTTTTTTACCCTCGGGTATGTTGGCAAAATCGCGTACACCCATATCTCCATTTGTCACTATTACCAAATAAACATTGTGACTATCCGCATATTTGGCTAATAAAGGCGAAAAGTGGGTTTCATCATCGGGATGTGCTACAATGGCCATCATTGTCTTTTTCTCTTGTGGCGCCTGTGCTACACACAAACTGTTAACACCTAATATTATAGTAAGAAGATATAATTTAAACACCTGCATGGTAAAATCTGTAAATTAATTAGTAAATATTATTTATTCAAAATCAATGCTCTAAATTAATACTTTTCACTTATTCAAAAGGAAATAAAAGGATGGTTTTTTATTATTTCTTATTTTTAAACTTCTTAATAAGGTTTTGAAGATACCCCAAAAACAACTTCACTAAGCTATCTTTAGGCAAAGTGCTTAAATATTTCTACTTTGTTCTTTCTTTACAACAACATGCAAAAAACAAAACTCAAAATAAGCCCCTGGCTTTTTATTCTATTCCTTTTGATTGTTCCAAGCAGTCTGTATACGATTCTGGAATTAAACTCGATGGATGATCAGGAAGAATTATACGAAGGTATCTATACCAATCAGCTCGACGCCGTATTATTTTCGCTTAACCAATTTGCAGATGATAATGTACGCGCCTGGATAAACGATATTGAAAAGCTCAATTGGACGGAAGGTTCGCAAGAGCGTAATATTAAAGAATGGATAAGCAATAATCCACAATGTGAGCATTTACTACTATTAGATCATCTTAACAACAACACATCGATTGACGATACTTTATTAAATGAGATAGAGAAAGAAATAAAACTTAAAGAACTTGAGATAAATAAACTGAATAGCTATTTCAACGAAGGCTATCGCAAAGTATTGGGCTACGATTTAAACCTTGAACATTATAGTCTATTTGTGTTTATAGCCAACTTAAACGGACAGCTTCAGCAGTGTGCCATTGTGGTTGATGCCAGGCGTTTTATCTCAGACATTCTTTCTCCACGTATGCAACGCATTGCCGGTGAGAATTTCGTACTAAGCATACGCCACGTTTCATCAAGTGAAATAGTTTTTAGCACCTTAATAAATACGATTCCTGAATCGGTAACCGAGGAAAAAGTCATTTGGCTATTGCCAGACTATAGCATCGGTATCCAACCATCGGGACCAACTATTAAAGATGTTGCCCAAAAAAGAGCCTATAACAACATTCTGTTTTTGGTTATTGTTGACCTGGTATTATTAATTGGTGCCTGGTTCTTTTATCGTAACATTCGCAGAGAAATAAATCTGGCCAAAATAAAATCCGACTTTGTATCCAATGTTTCACACGAGATACGCACTCCCCTTTCATTGATAAGCATGTACGCCGAAACGCTTCAGATGAATCGGGTAAAAGAAGAGGATAAAAAGCATAAATACTATGGCATCATTTATCGCGAAGCTCAGCGGCTTTCTGGCATCGTTAACAACATACTGAACTTCTCACGAATCGAGAGTGGCAAACGACAGTTTAATTTTTCGCCGGTCGATATCAACGATATTCTTAATGATGTGATGCGAAATTATGCCTATCAAATAGAGAATAAAGGTTTTAAAGTTGATGTGCAATTGGGCGATGACATTCCACTAATACAAGGAGATGAAGAAGCCATAGGTGAATCCATCACCAACCTGATCGACAATGCCATTAAATACAGCAAGGAGATTCGTAGTATCGAAATTTCAACTCAGATCAATGGGGATAAAGTTTGGCTCAATGTAAAAGATTATGGCATTGGTATCAATTCCAAAGAACAGAAACATATCTTCGATAAGTTTTATCGTGTCACCAAAGGATCTTTAGCTTTACACGCGAAGGGCTCCGGTTTAGGCTTAAGCATTGTCAAATACATTATGCACTCGCACAAGGGTGATATTATAGTTAAGAGTGAAGAAAACAACGGTAGTACTTTCTCTCTTATTTTTCCAAGCAACAATTATTAAACTATGAGCAACAAACATATATTAATCGTAGAGGACGAGCCTGATATGCAACAGGGCATTAAGGATAATTTAGAATTTGAAGGTTATACAGTTGATGCTGCTAATGATGGAGACGAAGCACTGAAGAAAATATTGCATGGCCATTACGATCTGATTCTGCTTGATGTGATGATACCTAAAGTAAGTGGCTTTGATGTTTGTAAGCAAGTTCGCCATAAGGGCATAGAAACGCCCATCATCTTTTTAACTGCCAAGGGTGAAGAAATAGACAAGGTTATTGGCCTTGAATCGGGTGGCGATGATTACATGACTAAGCCATTTAGCTTGCGCGAATTAAGTGCTCGTATTAAAGCAGTATTAAGGCGCTTCCCCAACTCAAAACAGGAAGAAAAAGAAGCATTAATAAAAATAGGCAAGCTGGAGGTTAATTTTGAAAACTATCTAGCTCAATGCGACGGAGAAGCGGTAAAGTTAACGGCCAAAGAGTTTGATATACTTCGCTACCTCTTAGAGCATAAAAACGGCACCATTAGTCGCGATAGCATATTGGATGCTATCTGGGGTTACGACTACCAACCTACGGCGCGTACGGTGGATAATTTCATTCTTAAATTACGTCAGAAAATAGAAATTGATCCTAATCACCCCGAAATACTAATAACGGTGCACGGTGTGGGGTATCGCTTTATATATTGAATTTGTTTTTAATCTTTCCAATTTTAAATGAATTATGCCTGACGAAGAAGCATTTAAAAGTTGGCAATCAAAGCTATCGTTAATTAGTGAGGCCGAACTTAGGTCGCCCAAAATGCCAATTGATGTATTTTGTGCTGATGCGGAAACACTATCTGCTGTTTGCAAAAATGATAAGACTCAATTGTTAGGTGCTGGTCTCGAATGGCAATATGTGCTTGACCTAATACCTCTGAGCCAAGCGCTTCGTTACTGTCAGGCAATGTGGATGAGCGAAGACAAACAAAACAAGGAACAAATTAAATACCTGCAACTTAAAAGTGAAGCCTTAGTATTGAAGAAGGAATTGTTGCGACATTACAAGTACGCCTTTTACCATTACCCTAAATTAAAACAGAAACTCAAAACTCTGGATAAATACAGTACACAGAAGAAACTACCCCTTGATTTATTGCACTTAGTCAATCTGGCAAAAAATCACAGATCCTTACTCGAAAACATAAATTTTGACTCCACACTGACCCAACAAGCACACGATTTATCTCATTCAATACCGGAGCAACTAGCTTTAAGCAAAGCTGTACCAAAATCGGAGCACAAACAGTGGCGCGACCGTGCGTATACGCTCCTCTCCTCACGCATAAAAGTTATTCGTGAATGTGGCTTGTATATTTTCCATCAGGATAAGCAAAAAATTAAGCGTTATAGGGTTAATTATTACAGGGAGTATCATTCTACTTACAGGAAGGGTATTTAAAAAATAAAAACTATCTCCTTCACCTAAAATAGGTTTCCTGCAAAGAAAAAACATGCTCCTGCAAGCTGAAATGTGCTTCCTGCAATAAAAAACAATATTGATAATCTAACTGAGTTAGTTTATTAAAACTCATACATATCAATCTCCTTAAGGCTAAATCTATCACCACTAAGAAAGGTAATCTCAAGGTAACAAATATATTCTTTACCATTTGAATTACTTAATTCCACAATTCGAAACACATTAACGGCATTTCTTTTCATAAAGAAACTTGTGCCTGTATTAACAAAACCTATGAATGGGCTAACAGGCACACCATATTTAATTCTATCCGCAAAACTGTATTTCGAAATACTTAATACACTTAATCCCTCGTCTTTATAGAACTCATTAATAAAGCTATCTAATAGACTTAGGTGCGTATAATGCTTCTTTAATTGCAGATACCCATAAATAAAAATTACTAGAATAGAAATACCAATTAGATAGAAGTTTACTTGATCCCCTTTAAAAGGAAATACTTCAAACTGTAAATTCAAAAACTCAATTATCATTAAACCTTATTTATTATCCACTATAAATCGCATGTCCTTTTTCACAGCAAGCACATGTGCTTCATTTGTCAGCATCTCTAATAACTTAAAAGCAACATCTAGGCTAGTTGCTGGTCCTGTGGAAGTGATAATATTATTGTCAACTACCAATTGCTTATCCTGAACATTCACGCCCATCTCAGTAAGTTGCTTACGCCGGTGTCCTTCGTTTAAATCCCAGGTTGTTGCTTTTCTATTTTTCAATACACCACTTTTACCCACTGGCATAGCTCCCACACATATCGAGGCTATGATTTTACCTTTGGCATCAAATTCACGAATCAGATTAAGAAAACGTTCATCATAGGCATCTTCGAAAAAACCAGCTTCATGACCTCCACCCGGTATAGCCAAAGCATCGTAATCATCTACATTCACCTCATCATACAAAATCTCGGGCTGAGCAATTAAGTTCCAATAACAAGGAATAGTTGTTCGGAAACCCGTAGTTTTTAAATCAACCGGGTCAATCCCCAATTCACGTGTCCAACCAATTACATCGGTAAACACACTGGCTTCGTAAGCTTCAAAACCTTTGGCTAGAAATAATAGTACTTTCTTCATATGAATTAAAAAGTATCAAGGTTTAAATATAAAAACTCATAAATAGTTCAATTTTCTTTACGCTCACTAAAGTACAGCTTTCGTCAACAAAAAACGCTCTACTAGATAGCCGAATAATGCACCAATACTATAACATAGCATATCGCTCCACAGAAAACCATAACCAAGAACTAAACCGCCCAATTTATAGCTTCGTATATTATTAATCCACTCGGCTTGATAAAGCTGAAGCAATTCAATCGAATAACAAGCCATAACACTAATTACTATCACCCACAACGAACTCCTCTTTGGGAATAAGAAACCAATAATAAAGAAGAACATGACTGCATACAATATATCACCGATATATGGATATATTAGTTGAGGGGTAATATCTGTGCGAGATGCTAAACCCAGTGCTACTGTAGTTAGAATAAAAAGAAGATAATGAAATCTATTTCGTTGGAATTTCTTTTTCGTCATTTGGGATTATTGGTACATTGATGTTCTTTTTATTTATGGGAGTGTTCATCCAATACTCTTGAGGTTCTATAAATTCAGAGATTTTATTGTTCTTTAAAGGCAAAAACTTATCAATTAAAGACATAGACTTCTCTTCACCGAAGGTTTGTACCTGTTGAACAAACAATTCTCGATATTGATTGTAAGTCAAATATGTTCGATCATTCAATAGGCGGCCATCAATGTCAGTTAAGTTCTTAAAATCAATTTTTATTCTGGTTGAATCATTTTCATCTATTTCTGGAAAGTCAGAGACATTATCTAGTACAAGTTGGATTTTCCTATTACTTATAGAGTCTTGAATGATTTGTTTTATGGGTACGTTCTTATCATCAATTTTAACTTTATAATTTGACCGTTTAAAAGTTACAATAGAGTCATTTGGATTATTAAATGTAATAGACATACCTTTATTGTCAAGATTGTATACTATTTCTTTAACAGCATAATCTTTGGGATTGGGAATTTTGAAAACGTTATTGAAAGATATGTAATTGAGATACATAAGATCTTTCTTCTTTGCGTATTCAACATTTACATTGAAGATGAGTTGCTTTTCTTTTTCTTGAATATTGTATACAGAATAGAATAATTTATGAATTGCATAAGTATCTCTATTAATAAATATCTGACCAAAGGCTAAATATTTATTATCACTTAGAGTTTTCCTTGATTTAAAATCAATAACATATAAAGAACCATCATCAATTTGTATAATATCTGCCAGCTTAAATTTATGATTACTAATAAAATTTTCTTTCAATACATATACAAACGAATATGTATCGTGTTCGTAATTTCTTAGTGCATCATGAATCATCAACATCGTCAGTTCATTTCCACCACAAGGGTGTATATGCGCATCAGGAATGAATTTCGCATCAACATTGTCATATTTTATATCCAGAGTTGGGTCACGCTCAAATGTATTATCAACTTTATACTCCAATAAGCGCATTTTACTATCTCTTTGGTCATAGGTATGAAAACCAAAGTCAAGGTTTTCAATCAATGCTTCATTAAGATTAAAATAGGTATCGTTTTTCATTTTATATTCCCGATAATATGCAATATAAGAAAAAGGCGAGCTGGGGTAATTTATTGGTATTTGTTCAATTGATCTTTTCACTAGTTTGCGAGGAGACAAAGACTTTATTTTTTTTCTTGCTTTAATCACAACTTCATCCAATTCTGTGATAGCTACTGAGAGCATTATAGTATTCACCTCTTGGCTCCTCAAGCTTTTTAAACTAATGGCCTTAGATTTATAGCCGATACATGATATCAAAAGTGTATCATTTTGTTGCTGTATGTAATGGGGAATAGAAAAATCACCATGAAAGTTACTAATAACACCTTTTCCTAAATCTTTCACAATTATTGTAGCAAAGGGTATTCCTTCACCGCTATTAGTGTCAATTAATCTACCATAAATAAAATCAGAAGATTGTGAATGAACTAAAAAATGTGAAAATAAGATTAAAACAAAAGCAAGGAACCTATATGCTTTCGTTCTTTTGTTTTTAGAGTAATTGTTTAATAGATCAAACGTAGGTGGCAAAGATTTCATTAAATAAGGTTTAGCAATGATTACACAAAACAAGCTACATAGCAAGCAATAATTATACCATTGTTCAGCTACAGTATCAAAAACATAAATTAACAATACAGGGTATTTAAGACTTTACAAATCCATGTATATGAAAGTAATTGCTAGCAATATAAAACAGGCAAGATTTATTGTCTGATTCTTTTATTGCAGCCCAGAAGTCTTATAAGGTAAAGTAAAGAAGAAGGTACTCTGTTTTCCTAACTCACTTTCAACCCATATTTTGCCACCCAACATTTCAACATAGGCTTTGGAAATAGCCAAACCTAGTCCAGCGCCTTGCAAAGCCATTTTATCTTCAATATCGGCTTGGATAAAGCGCTCAAATATTAGTTTTTGTTTCTCGGGAGCAACTCCTATTCCGGTATCATTCACATAAAACTGCAATTCTTCTTGTGAAGCATTAAGTGTATAACCAAACTCAATGCGACCTTCGAAAGTATATTTCAAAGCATTTTTAAGCAAATTAGAAAGTACAGCATAAAACATATCACCATCACAATGCAAATTCACCTCACTATCGGCTAATGCTTTATGCAAAGTCAATTTTATTTTCTTTCTGCTTGCTTCTTCATTAAAAAAACTGTTTAAATCATCTAGTAGAATATTAATGTTTAAATCAGTTTTATTGACAATCATTTGTCCCGATTCGATCTTAGAAATATCAATAATATCATTAATAATATTCAACATCCTGGCTCCACTCTTCTCAATAACATCTATGTATTGTTCCTTTTCTTCGTTATTCAACCCAGGATCCTTAAGCAATTCAGAAAACCCAAGTATACCATTCATCGGTGTACGAATCTCATGGCTCATATTAGCTAAAAAAGAAGATTTAAGCCGATCACTTTCTTCAGCTTTCTCTTTGGCCTTAATTAATTCAAATTCGGTTTCTTTTAATTGAGTAATATCAAACGAAACACCTCCAACGGCCAAATCATTATCAGGTAAGTCTAATTGAAACTTATAATCGTGCAACCAAGTATCTTTACCGTTTAATTTACATTGATATTGAATGTTTGTTTGATTTAATTCTGAATTTATAATTTGACGATCCGTTTTTTCAACCATCCTCGCAACATGGGCTTCAAAAATGGTTTTAGCTGAACTGTTTTTATCCTCCGGAGATGCAGTATTAACACGATCAACCATTCGATTGCGATAAATGTGTTGAAGGTTATGATCTTTTATATACACATAGGCTGGTGTGTTTTCCATAAAAGTCTTAAACAAGCGCTCACTGTATTTTACTTTCCGCACAGCCACCTTAACCCTATAACGTAGTAAGGCCACAAATACCAACAACACCAAAACAAGCAGTACCACAAAATATATAGCATCCTTCAACCATTGGGGCAACACTTCAATAGCGCCCACATTATCGTGCGACCATTTTTGTAATGCAAGGTTATAAACCGAGTTTCGATCATGCTTCCAATCATTCAGATATTGGTTTAAGAGGTTTAACAAAGATTCATTTGCCCCTTTCTTCACTGTAAAAAAAATATCAAAGGGATTAAAAACGATACCACTGGTCAGTAAACCATATTGCACCGACTTAGGCGCACCAAAGGTATTATTCACTACACCAGCATCCACCTGCCCCTTACTAACTAACTTAAATACTTCTTCAAAATCAGCTGTTTCCACAAAAGTACAGCTAACATCAAATTTCGTTGTGAGTTGCTTTAAAAAACCGCCATTAAAGTCACTTTTCATGATGGCAATAGTTTTACCCTCCAAACCTAAAATTCCTCTTATTTCAGAATCCTGATCCACATACACTTCACTCCAAACAGTTAATAAGGGTGTGGATGTGTAATCCATATAATTAAGTCGATCTTGCGTAATAGCAACACTTGTTAGCATATCAACCTCACCACTCTTCATACGTGCCAAGCCATCATCCCACGATCCGTAGACATAAACAAATTCTATATTCTCCTTTTCACCAAGACTGTTTAACGCATCAACATAAAAGCCCTTAACCACCCCATCCGTATCCAGAAAAATTCCAGGATAAAGATTAAACGCACCAACTCTAACCGTATCCTGCGATTTGGTCATTGATAATGCTACAAATAGCAATAAAAGAGTACATAGTACTTTACTCATAGCTCACAATAAATTGTTTGTTCATTAAGTGTTTAGAAGCCTTAGCAACTTTTATTTGAAGTTATCAATTTTTGTAATATATACAGATAGCTTGCCTTAAAAACATTAATATCAGTATTAAATCAAAAATATCTGACTATAACAACGACACTCCAACCACAAACTTTAACCCTCACAAACAGTCAATTACAATAACAATCATGACAAAGAATGATTCTGATGACATTTCTGTGACATTTAATGACAAGGGATGACATGAATGTGACGAAACGGTGTTAGTGCTACTCTACATTTGCTGATGTAATAATTAATAATCTAATACAAAACATCATGAAAAAGTTAACATTAGCACTTACAGCAGCTTTATTATTCGGATTTGGTTTCACACAAGTTGAAGCACGAAGTACACCTGAAAAGGACATGAAAAAATGTTGTCGCAAAATGAAACGCGAAGTGCGTCATGCTTTAGAAGGTCCAACATACGAATATTTGAAACCTGATTGTAAAGAAAAAGTAACCTTGATTTGTGTGATCAATCTTGAAAACCAAGTTGAAGTTTACAAAGTTAAGGGCGAAGACAAACAATTGATGGAGTACATTAAAACAACCATCAATAAGGAAGAGATTCAAGCAGACCCAAAAATGGCAGGTAAAATGTTTAAATTAGAATTGAACTTTGAACACCAACCAGCTTGAAAAATGCAGCACTTAGCGTACAATAATTAGAAATCGCCATTTCTTTTATACAACTAAGCATTCAAACATTATCAAATTAAATATATAAATGATATTTTAATACGCTGAAAACACATCAACATGAACAACATCGTCAATAGATATAAAATATCATTACTATTCTTCATCGCCATACTGCTGTTAGGAAACAATACCTCGGCACAGATACTGGTTAAAAAGTACTCGCTCAATGGCTATTGGAATTTCTCAGTAGGTGATTACCCCCAATGGAAAGATGCATCCTTTATTGATGCACATTGGGCTGAGCTCAAAGTAGGACAAAACTGGGAATCGCAAGGCTACGACGATTATAATGGCATTGCATGGTACCGAAGAAAAATCATCGTAAACGAACGACCTAACAACACACTCTTCATCAAAATAGGCGCCATTGACGATGCTGACGAAGTGTATTTTAATGGAACACTGATTGGAAGTACAGGAGGTTTCCCTCCAAACACAAAAACGGCATTTCGAGAAGAACGTAATTATGAGATACCATCGGCCTTGTGGAAAACTGGTGAAAATGTAATAGCCATACGGGTTTACGACTTGTATCTGAATGGTGGTATCATTGGCAACCCTATTGGTATATATGAAGACATATCCGATAATTACCTTGCCCTTAACCTTGCAGGAGACTGGCACTTTACCAGTTCAAACGAAAAGGAGTATAAGGAATACAAATACAACCACTCGCATTGGAAAAACATTAAAGTACCAGGAAGATGGGAAGATCAGGGATGGCCAGAATTGGACGGTATTGCCTGGTATCGCAAATCATTTTACTTACCAGACAATTTGAATAAAAACATGCTCTACCTAACACTGGGTAAAATTGATGACGAAGATGTGGTATACCTCAATGGAGAAAAAATTGGCGAGACCTTCGACAAGCATACGGCCTCGTGGAAACAAACCGCTTATCGTAAAACACGCATCTATAAAATACCCGAAGGTTTGTTATCAAGCAATAACCCGAATGTGATAGCCGTAAAAGTTCGCGATTATCAGTTAGACGGTGGCATATACGAAGGGCCAATTGGCCTTCTGACCAAAGAACAAGCTAAAAAATTAGACCACACCATTGAAAGTCAGAAAGATTTCTGGGAAAGCTTTTGGGATTGGGTTAATGAATAAGACATAGAAGACATTAAAAAAACGACAAACATGCAATTTGCAAGTAAATATATAAGCATCCTTACCATAGCCCTCATTGTTGGCTCATTTGCATCAGCCCAAGAGCGCGACCTAAGAATGTACAAATCACTAAAGGGAGAATGGCATTTCTCAATAGGTGATAAAGCCGAGTGGCAAAGCTATGATTTTGACCACTCGCATTGGGAGAAAATAAATGTACCTAATTCGTGGGAAGACCAAGGTTTTAACGGGTACGATGGTTATGCCTGGTATCGTCTGTCCTTTCATCTGTCGGATGCAGCTAGCGAAGAAGAATTATGGCTTGACTTAGGTTACATCGACGACGTTGACGAATGTTATTTAAACGGTGAACTAATTGGAAGTACTGGTAGTTTTCCTCCGGATAAAAAAACAGCATACAATGCACATCGCCTGTACAAACTACCCATGGAAAACTTAATATATGGTGGTAAAAATATTATAGCCGTTCGCGTGTATGATTTCTATAATGCAGGTGGTATTGTATCTGGCAATATAGGTCTACTTCATAACAAACGTCCCTTGATGCTCGATTTATCCCTTGAAGGTAGATGGCAATTTCAAACAGGCGACAATCATAATTACAAAAACATTAATTTCGATGATGATACCTGGGATGCAATAAACGTTCCGGGCGCATGGGAAGATCAGGGCTATGAGTATTACGATGGCATTGCCTGGTATCGTAAGAAGCTTAGTCTACCGAACGAATTAAAAAACGAATCGCTGGTACTCATTCTTGGAAAAATTGATGACGTAGATGAAGTGTATATTAATGGCGAACTAATTGGCCAAACAGGAGAGATTGAACCTCATCATTTTATTTACAGTGAAGCATACCGAAGTCTGCGTGGTTATATCATCCCACCCCATGTATTAGATAAAAACGATGAAGTAGTAATTGCTGTTAGAGTTTATGACGCCCGATTAACGGGAGGTATTTATGAAGGGCCTGTAGGCATAATGACACAAGACAAGTATATCCACTTCTGGAATAAAATCAGAAATGAGCACTAGATAACAATCTAGTATTAAAATCTAATCCAATGCAACTTTGATGACAAAATGGTGACATCATATGACAAAATAGTGACAGAATCTTGCAAGCTATAGTCTACATTTGCTAGGGTTAAACGAATACAGATTAATTCATACAATTTTGAGAACGCTCAAAAGAAATGATTTAATAATAAATGATGATTGAAAAAGAGGGTGTCGTAAAAGTCAAAAAAGAATCTTTGAAACTTATAATTTGTAACTAACTTCAATATTTGTTACCCCTAAATCCCCTGAAGGGGACTTAAGCCTCCACTT